>DATGJE010000023.1:0-14786 GCA_035295305.1 Candidatus Acidiferrales bacterium
GGGCCCCAGTAGCCGTAAGGCGCGCAGTCATACGGGTAGTAATCATAGTAGCCGTAAGGGCATACCGGCGCTGCTACGTAGCCTCCGTAAACGGGACCGACCCCGATGCCGACTGACACTTGAGCCTGGGAGTAGCCCGCCGCAAACAGGAAGATTCCCACTAAAGCCAGGTACTTTAGATAACGCATTTTCGGCCTCCTTCATCGCCCGCACTGTCCGCTGAGGTGACCCGGGCTGCCTCGCTATACTGGCGAGGCGAATTACTAAAAGGCAAGACGTGGGCCAAAGCGATTTAGAAATCAAGATAGACAGTAAGCAGCTTATATTCATAGATATACGGAGATACGCCTGCCGCAACGACCCTGTGGTACCGACTAGGAAATGGCTCTCAGCCACCACCAGCGGTGATTCTCAACCACTTAGGAGAGAAAGGGACAGCGTCGTTGGCGGGGGGCCTCAGGGGATAACGGATTGGGAGAGGAGGGTGATTTCGGACTGGCTGCGGGTGTCGCCGGCGTAGCGCATGCGATTGTGGGCGGTGGTGGTCATGATGGTGAAGTCCATGTGAGCCGTGGCGGTTTGCGTGACGCTGACGACCATTCCGGTACGGAGCGAGATAGAGGTGAGGCCGTCGCCTGAGCCGGTCCATTCGCCGAAGGTGCGCAGGCCGTTTTTGCGGAAAATCTCCGGAGTGCGGTCTTTCTGTTCGTTTGGCGATTCGTCCGTGGGCTGCCCGGGTTGCTGGCCTGATTTGGCGGCTTGCTGGTTTGAGCGCTGGGCGGGCGCGCCGGTGATTTCGGAGCGCGTGAGGATGACGGCGCACTGATCCGGAACGACAGATGGAGTTACCTGCTGCGCGACGGCGCCGACTGGCGGCTCCGAATGCACGGCGGGGCAAGGCTCGTCGCGCACGTAAGTTGATTCGATATGCCACGCGAGACCGGCGAGCGGGACGTTGTCAATGGCTTGCTCGGTGGACCATTTCTCACCGAGGGCAATGCCCTTCTTCGGGACGGAAGCTCCCAAAGTGAGTTGGCTGAGCCACTGGTTCACAATCGCGGAGCGGGACTGATCGTCGAGTAGTCCTTTTAGACCGGAGACGTCGGTGATTTTGCCGGTCGACTCGAGGGTGAAATCGATGGACTGGCCCTGGAGTTTTTTATACTGGTCGGCGATTGCGGCGGTGTCTGCGTCATAAGAATCGCTGGTGCTGTTCGCTGCCGCGGTCTCGTACGTGACGCGGATGCGCGCCGCGGAGGTGCTGGAGACCTTGAGGACTTCCAAACGCAGAACCACGTTGACGGATTCGCCTGTCTTTGTGGGGCCTTCGGGGTCGACGACAGGGCCGGAGGAATGCGAAGCGCCGTCGATGTGCATCTGCACGCTATAGTGAAAAACTTGTCCCGCGGTGAAATGCGGCGTGAAATGAATGCGAGTGTCCGCCGTGACGCGGCGCGCCGAGGGCGCTGTGGCAATGGCTACGAGAAAAAGCACGAAGAAGAATTGGCGAATTCGCGGGAGGCAGACGGCGCGGGCCATCATGCTGCCACGCTAACACAGCGCGCGGAGAGGCGCAAACGGGCGGTAATGGGTCAGTTTGAATTTTAACTCCTCGTGTCACGATCAAGAAAATTCAAACTGACCAGCACCAACGGGCGAAGATATTTTCGTTTCGCACAGGCATTGACGGCGCGAGGCTTTCGTTGGAGGATTCCAAGTCCGGAAAGCGATTGGATCTAGAAAGCAGGAGAGGAACATGCCAGAAAAAACATCGTGGGACAAAATCGAGAAGGAAAAACTGAGCGCAACCATTACGCGGCAGATGATTTTCGGCGAAAAGGCAATGCTGGCGCGTATTTTTCTGGCGCGCGGCGCCATTGTGCCTCGCCATTCGCACATCAACGAACAAATCACGTGGATTATCTCCGGCGCGTTGAAATTGATTTTCGATGACGGCGAGAGAATTCTACGCAACGGCGAAGTGTTGCTGATTCCCGCGAACGTGCCGCATGCGGCCGAAGCTCTGGAGGATACCGTGGACATGGATATTTTTGGTCCGCCGCGCGAGGACTGGATCAAGAAAACGGACGCGTATCTGCGCGGATAATTGTTGCAGCGGTTTTCTCCGAATACTGAGGAGCGCAATCATGGACCTGGGACTGAAAGGAAAAGTGGCGATCGTGGCGGCGGCAAGCAAGGGGTTGGGCCGCGCGTGCGCCGAAGAATTCGCGCGCGAAGGCGCGGAAGTCGCGATTTGTGCGCGTTCGGCTGCGAATCTTGAAAAGGCCGTGGAAAGCATACGCAAGGCGACGGGGCGCGAAGTGTTTGCACAGGAACTCGACGTGACGCGCTATGAAGCCGTGCGCGATTTTGTGGCGGCGGTGGAGAAGCGCTTTGGCCGCGTCGATATTTGCGTGACGAATGCGGGCGGGCCGCCCTCGAAGAAGTTTCTGGACATCTCGATTGACGAATGGCGCACCGCACTGGATCTGACGCTGATGAGCGCCGTTTATTTTGCACGCGAAGTGTTGCCGCGCATGAAAAAAAGTCGCTGGGGACGTTTGCTGGCAATTACTTCCGTTTCCGTGAAGCAGCCGATCGACAATTTGCTGCTGTCCAATTCGATTCGCGCCGGAGTGACGGGCTTGATGCGCACGCTGGCGAATGAATTCGGCGGTGACGGGATCACGGTGAACTGCATTTGCCCGGGTTATACGCTGACGGAGCGCCTGGACGAACTTGTCGGACTACAGGCGAAGAACGCAGGCGTGGAGCGCGAAAAGATTTTGGAGCGTTTGAGCGCGCAAGTGCCGGTGGGACGCGTGGGCCGGCCTGAAGAATTCGCGGCGATGGTGACGTTCCTTGCGTCGGAGCGCGCGAGCTACATCAATGGCTGCTCGATTCCCGTGGACGGCGGCTGGACGAGAAGTCTGCTGTAAGCGCGGAAGAATATTCGCGACTTAACGAGTGAAGCTAACGGGCGAGGAGAATGCGCAAGTCGCGGAGATTATTTCCGGTGGGGCCGGTCATGACGGAGTCACCGAGGCGATCGAAAAAAGTGAAAGCGTCGCTGCGGCTGTAGTAATCGTGCGGGTCCGCGCCGTTTTTTCGAGCTCGGTCAAGAGTGGTGCCGTCGGCGACGGCACCGGCAGCAGGACTGTTGCCATCAATTCCATCCGTGCCGACGCTCAGTACAGTAATTTTGCGCCCTGCAATTTTCTCCACGCAAGCCAGCACGAAGGCGGAATTTCGCCCGCCGATTCCCTTCCCCATCACGGGGCTGCTGACTTCTCCATCGGCGATTAGGGCGACGGGTTTGCCCTCAAACGAACGCGAGATTGCATCGAGCTGCGAGAGCAGATGTTGCGCGGCCTTCTCGACGGGCCAGCCGTCCGTCGCGTTGTCGCACACGGTGAAAAATCCGGCAGCTTCGGCGGCAACGTGCGCGTGATGAAACAAATCCCGCCGGCCGAGGAGCAATTCGAATTTCGCGCGCGCAAAGGCAAGATCGCCGGGTTTCGGAGTCTCGACAAGCGAATGTTTGTCGAACTTTGCGCGCAGGGAGGCGGGCAATTTATCGAGCAGATCGTATTTCTGGGCGACGCGCTGCGCGTCGGCGATGGTCGTGGGATCGGGCAGCGTGGGCCCTGAAGCGAGAGCCGACTCCTGGCCCTCTGGCACGTCCGTAACACCAAAAGTGAGCTTCATCGCTTGCGGCGCTGCGGCGGCGAGACGCCCGCCCTTCACGGCGGAAAGATGCTTGCGAATGGAGTTGATTTCCTCGATGGGCGCGCCACAAGTGACCAGCACATGGTTCAGTTTTACAAAATCATCGAGCGAAATATTTTCGTCGAGCGGCAATTCGACCAGGGATGAACCGCCGCCGGAAAGCAAAAAGAAAATCAACGTTTCGCTGTTGCAGGCGCGCAGCAAATCGAGAATCGCGCGTCCGGCGCGAAAACTTTCTTCGTTGGGAACGGGATGCCCGGCGACAAATGATTTCCAGCCACGGAGAGCGCGCGGCGGCTTCGCAGGGCCGGCGAGAATTCCCCGGACGTGAAATTCGGGCGCGAGCACGGCCGTGATTCCTTCGGCGAGCGCAATGGCAGCTTTGCCCATCGAGATTGCGACAACTTCGCGGTACTTGCGCAAATCCACTTCGGAATCGCCCGCTTGAATCAGGCTATCGCGACGATCGAGCTTCTCCGCGAGCGTCGCGGGAATGTCGATTCCTGCAAGGGTGTTGGCGAAGATTTGCCGAGCGAGAGCTTTGCGATCATCCATGATAGCCGTCAGTTTTCGTCGAGTATCCTGAAACAAAAATAATTCATGCTTTTTCGAGGGCGGCGGCTCCGGCGCGAGCAACTTCCAAATCCTGATCTTCCGAACCGGCGCTGACGCCAATCGCGCCGACGATCTGGTCGTCGACACTGAGCGGAACGCCACCGCGGATCGGCGTTTGCGCGGAAGAATTCGCGAGCGCGAGGCCGAGCGACAGAACGACGTTCGGTTGATCGCCCGACATTGCGGAGCCGGTGGGAGCGCGGCGCATCGCGGCAGCTTGCGCCTTGACGAGCGCCACGGAAATCGACGACGGTTTAGCGCCGTCCATGCGGGCAAAAGCGAGTAGGTGCGCGCCTTCATCGACCACGGCGATATTCATGGGGCAGCGAATTTCTCGCGCGTGCTTTTCCGCGGCAGCAAGAATGGCATGCGCACCTTCGAGCGTCAGCTTCGGATGATTTCGTGTGATGAGCGCCATGATTTCACCTCTGCCGGTGACTTCAGATTTTGCCGCGACTGTAGCTCATAAAAGGTGTCACTTCTTTTTCCACAGACCGATCGTGTTTCCTTCGGGATCCTGCATCCAGGCAAAAGTTCCGGTAGGAATGTCGACGGGCGGCACAAGCGTTTTTCCACCGAGCAATTGCGCATTGTCGAGATAGCGCTGCACATTTTCGACTTCGACATAGAAGATGGTGTAGTGATGCGGCTCGTGTCCGAGTGCGGTGATGTGTCCTGTGAGTGTGTCGCCGGTATTAATCATCGCGGCGGGGCCGGCCTGTTCGAATTTCCAGCCGAACAGCCTGGCATAAAAGCTCTGAGTATTTGCGCTGTCGCGACAACCGATTTCGAAATGCACTACGGGGTTTCCCATGGCATCTCCTCCTCATTTTGTGCCGAGAACTTCGGGATTAAGCGCGTTGGGCGGACGACGGCCGTCGAACAGCGCAATGACATTTTCGACGGCGATCAAGGCCATTTTTGTGCGCGTCTCGACTGAAGCGCTGGCGATGTGCGGGGTGAGGATCACGTCCTTGCGGGCGATGAGCGCCGGATGGGCCTTTGGCTCGTTTTCGAAAACGTCGAGGGCGGCGCCGGCGATTTGTTTTGCGTCCAGCGCGGCGACGAGCGCGGCTTCATCGACCACCGGCCCACGCGAAGTGTTGATCAGATAGGAGTCCGGCTTCATTTTCGCCAATGCTGCGGCGTTGATCAGGCGGCGCGTTTCGGGCAGCAGCGGAACGTGAACGCTGACAAAATCGGCCGCAGCGAGCAGACGGTCACAGTCGACATATTCGGCGTGCAGGTCGCGCTCGACTTCGGGAGCAGCGCGCACAGCATCGGTATAGAGAATGCGCATGTCGAAGCCTTGCGCTCGTTTTGCCATGGCGCGGCCGATGCGTCCAAAGCCGATGATGCCGAGCGTCTTGCCCGAAACATCCGAGCCGCAGAGTTGGTCGAGATTCCAGCCAGGCCAAGTGCCAGAGCGCATCCAGGCGTCGCCTTCGACAATGCGGCGCGCAATGGCCATCAGCAGCGCGAATGCGAAATCGGCGGTGGTGTCGTCGAGAACGCCCGGCGTATGCGTGGCGACGATTTTGCGGCGCGTGCAGGCTGCGACGTCAATGTTGTCGTAGCCGACCGAGACGGTGGCGGCGATGCGCAAGTTCGGTGCGCAGTCGAGCAATTCGTCGTTTACTTTTTCCGTGAGCAAGCAGATGAGCGCATCTTTGTCCGCGACGCGGCGCAACAATTCGTCACGGGGCGGCCGTGGCTGGCTGAGCCAATAATCCACTTCGAAATGCTTTTCGAGCAGGGCGCGCGCCGGCGCGAAGAGCCCATGGGTGGCGAATACTTTCGGTTTCATGATTGAGGTCCCCGATAAAATACCGCGAGGGTGAGTAGCACATCGCCAGGCGATGTGTCAACGCGGCACGCACGCGCCGTATCACGATTGCGCGGCAACGCGTTCCAGTCTATATTCGCGCTCGATGCACGATCCGCTGGTCAAGTATCTCATCGGCACCTGCATTCTGAGCGTCGGATTGGTGATTCTGCTTTCCGCGACGGAAATCGCGCGTGGGTTGACATATTTCTGGAAACATTGGCTCGGGAAGCGTTGGGGTGACTCCACAGGGCCTCGCGCGGAAGCAACCGACGAGGAGCAGTCACAATACCGCGCGCGGCTGAGGATGTGGCGGTTGATCGGCGCGCTAATAGTGATTGACGGATTCGTCTGGCTTGCGCGGGCGACATCAGAAGCGTTTCGCGCCATGCCCCACACAAAACCGTGATGCTGTTACGGTACGTTGACGCCGGGAGAGACGCGCGACTATAGTGGTTTTCGCGCGTCTAACCAATCGTCCAACCAACTATGGATCGCCATCTCCTTAACGAACTCGAGCAATTCCTGGGCAAGGACTGCGTTCTGAGCCGGCCCGAGGATCTGCTGCTGTATGAATACGACGGCTCGGTGGAGGTCGCGCGCCCGCAATGCATCGTTTTCCCGCGCACGGCCGCCGACGTGGTGCGAATCGTCGGACTCGCGAACCGTTACAAGATTCCCATTGTCGGGCGCGGCGCGGGCACGGGACTTTCCGGCGGAGCGCTGGCGCGGGAAGGCGGCATCATCGTTTCGTTCGCGCGGATGAATCAGATTCTCGAAATCGATACGGAGAATCAGCGCGCGGTGGTGCAGCCCGGAGTGGTGAATTCGGATTTGAATGCGGCGGTCGCATCCGCCGGACTGCATTTTGCGCCGGATCCGTCGAGCCAGAAGGCATGCACAATCGGCGGAAACGTTTCCGAAAACGCGGGCGGCCCGCACACACTCGCCTATGGCGTGACGACGAATCATATTTTGGGACTCGAAATGGTGATGCCCACGGGCGAGTTGGTGCGCATTGGCGGAAAAGCGGTGGACGCGCGGGGCTACGATTTGTGCGGCCTGTTCGTGGGATCCGAAGGGACGCTTGCGCTGGTTACGGAAGTCACCGTGCGGCTGACGCGTTTGCCGGAGGCGGTGAAGACGCTCCTGGCGATTTACGATCGCGTGGACGGCGCGACGGAGACGGTCGTCGAAATCACGGCGCGTGGAATTACGCCAGCCGCGTGCGAAATGCTCGATGGCTGGACTTTGCGCGCAGTCGAAGCGTGGGTGCACGCGGGATTTCCGCTGGATAGCGCGGCCGTGTTGCTGATCGAGGTTGATGGATTGCGCGAAGCGGTAGAGCAACACGCGAAAGACATCAGCGAAGTTTGCAAGATGCATGGAGCGCGCGAAGTTCGCGTGGCGCGCGATGCGGCCGAACGCGATTTGCTGTGGAAGGGACGGAAAAACGCGTTTGGGGCGGTGGGGCGTCTGTCGCCGACGTATTACGTGCAGGACGGCGTGATTCCGCGAACGAAGTTGCCGCAAACATTGCGCGAAATTGACCGCATCGGAAAAGAAAATGGTTTTGAGATTGGCAACATTTTTCACGCGGGCGACGGCAATTTGCATCCCATTATTCTTTTCGACGCGCGTGAGCCGAAACAATTCGAACGCGCTGTTTCGACCGCGGACGCGATCATTCGTTTCTGCATCGAGATGGGCGGCGCGATCACGGGCGAACACGGCGTGGGAATGGAGAAAGACCGGTTGATGCCGCTGCTTTTCACCGAAGCGGATCTGGCGCTGATGCGCCGTGTGCGCGATGCGTTCAATCCGGCGGGGCTGCTCAATCCCGGCAAGATTTTCCCAACAGGCAAAGGCTGCGGCGAAGTTCGCATTCGCCCCATGCCACAAAGGGGCTCGGGGGTTGGGGCACCGCGCGTCGGAGGGGATCACGCTTGAGCACTCCGGCGAAAACGATGCCTTCGCGCGCTGTCGAAATTGTGGGCGCGACAAACTTTACGGACGATCCCGCCCGGCTCACGGCATACGAAGTCGATGGCGTGCGGCCGGGCGCCGCGGCGCGGCCTGGGACAGCGGACGAAGTCGCGGAGTTGGTGAAACTTGCGGTCGCGGAAAAGCTCGCCGTGATTCCCACGGGCGCGCGAACGAAACTTGGCATTGGGATGCCACCTGCACGATACGACCTCGCAATCGATATGACACGGCTCGACCGCGTGATTTCCTACGATCCTGGCGACTTGACACTGAGCGTTGAAGCAGGCATTCCGCTTGCGAAACTCGCGGCAACTTTGGCGGAGCATAAACAATTTTTGCCGCTGGCAGTTCCCTTCTACGAGCGCGCGACGATTGGCGGGACGCTCGCGAACGGCGTTGATTCTCCGCTGCGGCAGATGTATGGCACAGCGCGCGATTTTGTTCTTGGCATGGAATTCGTCACGGGCGACGGCGCGCTGGCGAAGAGTGGCGGCCGCGTGGTGAAAAACGTGAGCGGCTACGATTTGCACAAGCTGATGCTCGGCGCCATCGGCTCGCTCGGCGTCATGACACGCGTGAATTTCAAGACTTTTCCGCTGGCTGCGGAGACACGCGGCTGGCTTGCGGGATTTGCGCGCGCGGAGGAGGCGTTCGCGTTCGCAAACAGTATTCGCAAATCGCCGCTCGCGCCACAGACTTTGGAGATTTTTGACGGGCCAGCCGCGGCGTTATTGGGTTCCACGCTTCCGATCGGTCGAACCGAATGGAGCGTCGCGATTTCAGTGGCTGGAAACGAGCGCGTTCTTGAGCGCAGCGCGGGTGACCTGCAAAACATGTCGAGCAACGCGAACGCAGTTGCGTTTGGAGCGCTTGATGCAGCGGCTGCCTTAGAGCTATGCGCGGCAATTCGGGAATTTCCGGCGTTGACAGCGAACAAGTTTACTGACTGCGCGATCGCAAAGGTCACCACGCTGCCATCGCAGATGGACGAACTGGCGCAGCGGCTGCGACGCATCGCGGCAAACAGCAGCTTACCTTTTGCGATCCTTGCGCGTGGCGCAGGCATAATTTACTTCGCGGTGCTGCCCACGGAACGCGACGCGCCCGCCATTGCGCGATGCATGAAGGAAATCTTTGCCGCCACCGCAGATAACCAATGCGCAACGATTCCGTGGTGTCCGCTCGAGCTGAAACGCGAAATGAATATCTGGGGCAAGGCGCGCGAGGATTTTCCTTTGATGCAGCGCGTGAAGCGGGCATTTGACCCGCACGGCATTTTTGCGCCGGGACGATTTGTGGGAGGGCTTTAGAAATGCCGGGCGCGCCGCCGCAGACTCACGAAGAAGCACAGCGAGAGTTCGCCGAGACGCTGAGCGGATTCACGGCGGGTGACAATCCCGAATACGCGGATTATTCACGCTGCATTCATTGCGGGCTGTGTTTGAACGCTTGCCCGACGTACCGGCTGTGGCACAACGAAGCGGATTCGCCGCGCGGCCGCATCCGTCAGATGGCGCTGATTGATCAGGGGCGGATGGAATTGGGGGAAGCGTTCGTCACACACATCGACCGGTGCCTGGATTGCCGGGCGTGCGAGACGGCGTGCCCGTCGGGCGTCGAATACGGGAAGCTGGTGGAGCAGGCGCGCGCGCAGATCGAGAAGAATTACAAGAGGCCGCGCGCGTCGCGTGCGATTCGCAATTTCGTTTACAGGAGGCTGCTGGTCGAGCCGAAACGCATTGCGCGAATGGCGCGAATAGTACGGTTTTATCAGCGTTCAGGACTGGAAGCCATCGCGCGCGGCAGTGGATTGTTGCGACTGATGGGATTGCAGCAACGAGCCGCCCTTCTGCCGCGAATCGACCGCGAGTTTTTCTATTCGCGGCTGGGCCAAACATTTCCTGCGCGCGGAAAGCGGCGCGCTCGCGTGGCATTTTTTGCAGGATGCGTGGCGCAAGTGACGTTCACCGCGCTCAATGACGCGACGATTCGCGTGTTGCAGGCTAACGGCTGCGAAGTTGTGGTGCCGGCGGAGCAATCGTGCTGCGGCGCGCTTGCCGCACATGCCGGAGTGCGCGACGTGGCGCGAGGTCTGGCGCGCAAAAACATGGAAATATTCTTGCGCGAGCCGTTTGACGCGATTATCACCAACGCGGCGGGGTGCGGATCGACGCTGAAAGAGTACACGCATCTGTTCGCCGACGGTGCACAAGCTGCTCGAGAGCGCGAGCGTTCTGCGGGACTAGCAGCAGAGTTTGTGCCAAAGATGAAGGATGTCACGGAATTTCTGGTCGAGCTGGGATTATCCGCGCCGCTGCGTGAAATGCAGTTGCGCGTCACGTATCAGGATTCGTGCCACCTGCTCCACGGACAAAAAATACGCGAGGCGCCGCGAAAGCTGATTCGCGCTGTGCCGGGAGTGGAATTCGTCGAGATGCCGCTGGCCGACCAGTGCTGCGGGTCGGCGGGAGTTTACAACGTGACGGAGACGAAGACGTCGATGGAATTGCTCGCGGAAAAAATGCGGCATGCGAGTTCGACAAAGGCCTCGGTGATTGTCACAGCCAATCCGGGATGCATTTTGCAATTGCGGGCGGGCGCGAAGTTGCATGCGACAGGCCAAGAAGTAATACACGTGGTGGAATTACTCGATCGCGCGACGGCCGCCCACAACGCGTGAGGCGCGCTGCACAATAGAATCTATTTCATGCTTCCCTTGAGAGCGCATCATTCCCCCCTCAGGGGTTAAGACCCCTGACTCTCCTGACCTTTTCGGCACGGCCAAAGCCGTGCCCTGACTGAGGCCGCTTGTGAGATGACCTCTATTCGTAGATCCTCGGCCGCGTGTCGTTCCGACCTCAGGGGTTAAAACCCCTGAATCTCCTGACCTTTTCGGCGCGGCTAAAGCCGTGCTCTGACCTGATGACCTCTATAGGGCACGCAATCCAGCGTTGCACTAGCAAAAACAGGCTTCACAGAAAAAATGGGGGTGAAAGACGAAAGGGGCGCGCGGGGAGCGCGCCCCTTCTTGTTTTTCCCTGGCGCGCCGGGGTGACGGACACGTTTGGGACTTGTTTGCCGGCCGGATGCGCAGCCGCAAGACAAGATCGAACAGAAATCACAATTCCAATGCCGGAAGCCGCTCGCACATCGTTGGACGGGCGAGGCGACCCGAATAGACCGTTCACAGACCGTCAGGCGGCGAAGAAGGCGCCGGCTTCGAAAATCTTCGCTTTATCATGCCGCCGGGCGTGACGGTGTAATCCTGCGGAACCATGAAAAGCGATTGAGGCGGATCGGCACGATTGATGTTCGTCAATTGAAATGTGGTCGTCCCGAACCGCGGGTCCGAGCGCGTGCTTGCAATCACCATTTGCAAATCCGGCGAGTACCATTCATCCCGCGTAATCACGATTGGCTTGTCATTGCCAATCTGGCCGACTGGAATCGTACGTATGCGGCGCGTCCCTTGCACCGTCAGACCATCGATCGTCTTTGTGCCCAGCGACACGGTTTGCACGTTAGAATCCTGCCCGGCGTTCATCTTCTGTTTCATCATTCTTCGCCCCTGCTCATTTGCCCCGGCTGGGTGGCTGATGGTCATCGCCGTCTTCTTGTTCTCATTCAAAATGTAATTTTTACCAGCCGCAGGGTCCCGGATGAACGCAATGTGGGGCACTTGTCCCGACGCCGCAAGCGGGCCAATGGCCGGCAAGGTGATCTCTTGCCTCGTTCGGCCGATGCCATCGCGCGCGATACTGCCCGTCTCTTTTCGGTCCACACGTGTCCCGTCGGAAAGCACCTGAATTGTTTCGCGATTCACCTGCGCGGAGAAGGGTGCGTTCGTCACCACTTTCCCGCCAAAGGCACCGACGATGCGTTCGAACGCAAAGCTCCCCGGCCCCATTTCTCCTGGATGAGCCCCCGGCATTCCCTGCCCCAGAACATGTCCGGCTTGTATCGCCACGCTCATCCCAAGCGCGACAGATACCATGACAGCGTATTTAGCGATCCTGCTCTTCATTGTTGAACTCCTTGCCCAACTCCTTGTCGAACTCCTGTTTTCTCTTTCGTTGCGGCACTGAAGCGCTCCAAGCGAATAAGTTTCTATTGCACCAGACGCACGGCACGCGGCAAGCCGTCCTCGCCGACGAGCAAATCTGCTTGAACCAGATCCCCGCCATGGACCTCATCCACAGGATAGCCCAGGCTGCCCAGCGCACTGCGCGTCAAGGAAACGCGAACCACCAGTCCGGAATCATCCGCCGACAGGGTTTCGCCGTATGGCAAGGGAACGAAATCGGAATTCGAGTCCTCCGCGGTCGCTGTTTCAACGGGCTCTACTTGCTCGGACGCGCCATTCGCGTTGGAAGTCGCCGGACTTGTCACTACGCTTGGGTTCGTCTTCGTTCCATTCACGCGAGGATGCGAGAAATTCCATGCGCCAATCGCAAGCAGCACAGCAGCAGCGGCGGCAAGAGCTGACCATTCAAGCCAGCGCAGGCGCGTGCGACGCTGACGATGCTGCTTGCGCTCGAGGCTGCGACGATGCTCACGAAACGCGGAGACAAGCGCAGGCTCAAGATGCGCCGGAGCTCCGAAGCCGGCAGAGTCTTGCGCCACAGCTTCAAGGGCGCCGGCGAGCACCTGCGCCTGGGCAAGGCGCGCGGCGCAACGTTCGCAAGTCTGAGCGTGAAATTTAGCGATCACGGCGGCAGGCTTGTCGAGTGCATCGGGCCGGGCCACGTCGTGAACGATGGTGTCAAATTCCGCGCAAGTCATTTTGATGTGCTCCGTCTTTCGGTACCTTCGTTTCCTTCTCAAAGCGCCTCATCTGCTGCCTGCAGCCCTCGAAGGCTTTTTTGTCGCTGTAGGCATGGGCCGCAATCTTGCGAGGAGCATTTCGCGTGCACGAGCGAGGCGCGAACGCACTGTGCCGATGGGGCAATCGAGAGTCGCAGCCGCGGCCAAGTAATCGAAGCCCTGAAGATCGCAGAGCGTCACGGCTTCTCGATAATGCTCAGGCAGCGCAAGTACCGCGCGACGCACGCGCTCGATAGTTTCAGCGCGAGCCAGATCGTCAGATAAAGACTCACCTAGCCCATAGGAGAGAGACGCCTGGCCCGCGCGGACCTGCAAATCGTCGTCCTCGGCAAGCGGAACGAAACGCCTGTCCGATTCCATAAGACGTCGGACGTGATTCCGCGCGATGCCGAAGAGAAAAGCCTGTGGCGTGCCGCGCGCGGAATCGAATTTTGGGATCTCGCGAATCAAGGTCATGAAAGCCTCTTGCACGACTTCCTCGGCGGCCTCGGGACGGCCCGTCATATGCAGCGCGAAGCGATAGATTGGGCGCTGATGGCGCAAGTAAAACGAGCGAAATGCTTCATCGTCGCCCGCCCCCATGCGGCGCAGCAGCTCCTCGTCTCGGAGTTCGGCCCTGTCCGGCATGCTCTATTTGACGTATCCGCCGCGCCTTACGATATACATTGCCCCGGCGGGAGTGAAAAGTTCCAGAAAATTGCCCCAAATCATATGAACACGACGACGGGCAAACGGTTGCGCAGATCGAACCTTGACCATGCGGGGTGGCGTTTCGTACTTTAGAGGCGCGTTAAGGGAGGAACCATGCAGGAATTTGATCCGCACGTCCTGGAAGAAAAACCGATCCCGCCGCCAGTGAAGTTTCAGAAACGAGCGCGGGTGCGAACTCTCAAGGAATACAAGAAACTGTATGACCGCGCGAAAAACGATCCGGAAGGTTTCTGGGGCGAGCAGGCGAAGATGCTCGACTGGTTCGAGCGGCCGAAAAAAGTGCTGGAGTGGAATTTGCCGCATGCGAAATGGTTCGCAGGCGGGAAGTTGAATGTGGCGCACAATTGCCTGGACCGGCATCTCGCGAAAAAAGGAAAGAAAGTCGCGCTGTTTTGGGAAGCGGAGGATGGCAAGAAACTGAAATTTACGTATGCACAGCTGCACAAACGCGTGTGCAAATTTGCGAATGCGTTGCTGACGCTCGGCGTCAAGAACGGCGATTGCGTGGCCGTTTATATGCCGATGATTCCCGAGTTGCCGATTGCGCTGCTGGCGTGCGCGCGGATTGGCGCGATTCATTCGGTCGTGTTCGGCGGATTCAGCGCGGTGTCGCTGGCGGACCGCATTGGAGACGCGAAAGCGAAATGGCTGATTACAGCGGATGGTGGGTTTCGGCGCGGGCACGTGGTTCCGTTGAAAGATACGGCGGACAAGGCGATTGAAAGCTGTCCGACGATTCAGAAAGTGGTAGTGGTGAAGCGCACGGGCGAAAAAGTCGCGTGGAAGCAGGGACGCGATTTGTGGTGGCACGAGTTGGAAAAGAAAGCGCAGGCGAAGTGTCCCGCGCCGGCATTCGATGCGGAGCACCCTCTCTACATTTTGTACACAAGCGGAACGACGGGAAAACCGAAGGGCGTGCTGCATACTTCCGCAGGATATTTGCTCGGCTGCATGTACTCGATGCAATTGGTTTTTGATTTGCGCGCCGACGATGTGTATTGGTGCACCGCCGATATCGGCTGGGTGACGGGGCACAGCTATTTGGTTTATGGGCCGCTTGCAAATGGCGCGACATGCGTGATGTATGAAGGCGCGC
>DATGJE010000024.1:0-13954 GCA_035295305.1 Candidatus Acidiferrales bacterium
GCTTAGTTAGATGTTTGTCCTGGCTGAATTGGCGCATCCACATTCTTAACGACCACAACGAAGGTCCGTGCCCACTGGTCTCCTAGTCTCTGTCGTTTCGGATTAAACGTAGCGCAAAGAAATCCAGTCAAGTAAAAAGAAGGAAGGAAGTCTAGCCATCGAAGCAGATTTCGTTTGAACGATTCCGAGGCGGTACACTTCCGTCCAGTCCTGCCGACCACTCGAAGGTCGCAAATCAACTTACCAACAGTAGCGCCCCACAGCCATTCGAGAAAAAACCAATAGAACCAGAGTCCCGCCATAAGCGCGAGTGCCGGGAGGCCGGTAAGCATCAATTGACGGTCAGGGCCAGGGACTCCCCAATTGAGAATCACGGCGAACCAAGTAGCCATTCCGAAGCTCAGATCGATTAACGCAGCCACGGAGCGCCGTCCCAGGTTCGCAATAGCCGGCTGGTAGGTAAGTCGGCGGACAATTTCATCGTCTGCGGAGTTCATCAGAGAGATGGGAGATGCTTGTACAACATTTTATCTATTTCGGATAGGGGTGACCGGCGAGGATGGCGAACGCGCGGTAAATTTGCTCGGCCAGGACGACCCGCGCGAACTCGTGCGGCATGGTAAGCGTGGAAAGAGAAAGCTTTTGTTTCACGGCGCGCCGCAGAGATTCCGGGAATCCGGCCGCGTCCCCGCAGAGAAAAACAAGCTCGCGCGCGCCACGATCTCGCAAATCACCGAGCCAGCGCGCAAATTCCGCCGAAGTGAATTGTTTTCCGGCGGCGTCCAGCATGACGATTGTTGCCGACGGTTCAAGTTTGAGTTTTCGCAGAGCGGAATCGCTGCCCTCGCGCAATTCCGTGGTTTCGATTTCGGCGTAGTGACGGATGCGGCCCAGATAATCATCGACCAAGGCGCGCACTTCTGACCGTCGTGTGCGGCCTAGCATTATCAGACGGATTTTCATAAAGGCGGCTACGCTAAACCGTATTTCTTGCGTTTCTCGAGCAGCGTTTTGCGGCTGATGCCGAGAATATCGGCGGCTTGAGCGATTTTGTAATGCGTGCATTCGAGCGTGGCGATGATGGCTTCTTTTTCGAGATCTTCGAGAGAACGCGGACGTGCGGCGGGCGAAACTTCGACGCCAGCGTGAACGATAGCAGGAAAATCCTCGCGTTTCAGTGTCGCATCCTTCGCGAAAATCAGCGCGTGCTCAATCACATTTTTCAATTCGCGCACGTTACCCGGCCACGCATATTGTTCCAAAGCGTCCACGGCCGCCGAATCCATCGTGGCGCCCGCACGCCCGTGGACGGGCGCGAGCCGCGCGAGGAAATGTTCCGCGAGCGGCCGGATATCCTTGGGACGTTCACGCAGGGGCGGAACAACGATGACGACGACGTTCAGCCTGAAAAATAAATCTTCGCGGAAATAGCCGCCACGCACGGCGCGTTCCAAATCGGCATTCGTCAGGGCGATCAGGCGCGAGTCCATATCGAGTGTTTCCGTGCCGCCGAGCCGCTCGAATTTGTGCTCTTCGAGGACGCGCAAAAGTTTGGATTGAATACTGGGCGCCAGAGCGGCCACTTCGTCGAGCACGATGGTGCCGTCGCGCGCCATTTCGAGGCGCCCGGGCTTACGCGTTTCCGCGCCAGTGAACGCGCCGCGCTCATGGCCGAAAAGCTCGGATTCGACAAGCTCGGAAGGAAGGCTGGCGCAATCGATTTTCAGGAATGCGGCATCGCGACGGGGACTCTGCTCATGGATCCAGCGCGCGAGATGATCCTTTCCCGTTCCGCTTTCGCCCGTGATCAGGACAGTGGTCGAAGTCCCGGCCACCTTGCCGGCAATTTCCAACATGCGATCGGACGCGGGATCAGCCGCGATCCATTCCAGACGCGCGGTGGTCATAATGCGGCGCCGGAAGCATGCGAGGGGCCGGGCTCGGGAACATCGAAGCGCTTTGCGGAGCGCCACAAGCGCTCAATGTCGTAAAAGAGCCGCATTTTTTCGCTGAAGACGTGAACGATGAAGTTGCCGTAGTCGAGCAGAAGCCATTCGGTGCCGGAGCGCCCTTCACGATGCGGAAACTGCACGCCGTGCGTATGAAGGAAGCCCTCGATCTCGTCACCAATGGCGTCGATCTGGCGCGCGCTTTCCGCCGAGCAAATTACAAAATACTCGACGAAAGCGCCAAGACCCGCAAGCGAGAGCACAGTCACGGCAGTGGCTTTCTTGTTCTGGGCCGCTTCGACGGTCCAGCGAATCGCATTGGGTAACGAGTCCAGGTTCACCGGTACAGGGCCTGCTTAAGAATGTAATCTTCCACGCCCTCGGGCACAAGAGCATGAATCGAAGCGCCGCTTTTGCAGCACCGGCGGATTTCGGTGGAGGAAACTTCGCTCGACACTGCTGTGAGCAGATGAACCGTGGATTTGCGCAACGCGATGGCGTTTGGCTCGCGCGCGGGTTTGCGGCCGAGCATTTTTGCCGGGAGCACCTTACGCACCGCGTCTATGCGGAAACCTGGACGGCTGGCGATGATGAAATCGCAGGAATCGAGCAGCGCCTCGAAACTCTTCCAGATAGTGATTTCGAGAAATGAATCCGCGCCCAAGATGAAATAAATGCGGTCGCGCGGATATTCGCCGCGGAAGCGCCGCACCGTGTCGATGGAATAAAAAGCTTCAGCCACGCCCGACTCGGGCGGAGCTTCGGCAAGCGAGGGAATAAATGTGGAATGCCCCGCGGCCGCAATCGCCACCATCGCGTAGCGGTGGGAAAATGCGGCGAGTTTCTCGCGCTTCTTGTGGGGCGGACGCGACGACGGCACAAAATAAATTGCGTCCAACCGGAAAAGGCGCTCCGCCGCTTCGGCGACTGCCAAGTGGCCGGAATGAATCGGGTCGAACGTCCCGCCGAAAATAGCAATCGAACGCGAGGTTCGCGTTTTTCTCGACGCGGCTGCTTTCAATGCTTCTCCGGATGCGGCGAGACGCTCGCGGACGCCGATTCGACGGCAGTATTGCCCAGTTCGACGACAGGGCTATCGTCCGCGTGTGGCTGCTGCGGCTTCGGCAATCGATCGAGCGCGTCGGCCATCGCGCGCACCAGCGGCTGGACGCCTTCTCCCGTGGCGGAGGAAATTGCGAAGAACGGCAGCCCACGTTTCTTGGCAAATTCGCGCAAGCGGTCGAGACGTTCGTGATCGCCGGTGGCGTCGAGCTTGGTGGCAATAACGAATTCCGGCTTCGTGGTTAAAGTCTCGCTGAACGCGCGCAATTCGCCCTGAATAATTTCAAAATCGCGGACCGGGTCGCGATCGGTCGCGTCACTAGTATCGACCAGATGAGCGATCAAGCGCGTGCGCTCGATGTGCCGAAGGAAGCGAATGCCCAGGCCGGCGCCTTCGTGCGCGCCCTCGATCAGGCCGGGCAAATCCGCGACGACGAAAGTGCGGCCGGAGCCGGGCGTCGCGTCGGGATCGGCGGACACAACGCCGAGGTGCGGTTCCAGAGTGGTGAACGGGTAATCGGCGATTTTCGGTTTCGCCGCTGAAATGCGCGAGATCAATGTCGATTTTCCCGCGTTGGGAAATCCCACAAGGCCCACGTCGGCAAGCAAACGCAACTCGAGCCGCAAGCGACGCTCTTCGCCAACTTCGCCTTCATCGTGCTCGCGCGGGGCCTGATGCCAGGGACGCACGAAATGGGAATTTCCGCGCCCGCCGCGCCCACCGCGTGCCGCTCGAAAACGCTGCCCGGACGCGGTGAAGTCGTAGAGCTGCTCGCCGCTGGCTTCATCAAAAACGATGGTGCCAACAGGGACGTGCAGGAGCATGTCTTCGGCAGACTTGCCGTGGCAGTTCGAGCCTTCGCCGTGACCTCCGCGTCCCGCCTTGAATTCGCGATTGTAGCGATAGCGCAGGAGCGTGTTGTCGTTTTCGGTTGCTTCGATGATGACGTCGCCGCCGTTGCCGCCATCACCTCCGGCGGGGCCGCCGCGCGGGACGTACTTCTCCCGTCGGAAGGCCACGCAGCCATCGCCGCCGTCGCCCGCTTTCACGTAGATTTTCGCTTCGTCAACAAACACGACCGCACCCTCATTATTCAGTTGTTAGGGAGAGAATACGCTAGCGCGCGCCGGAAAGACAAAGGGAACGGCACCGTGAGCGCGAGGTACGAAAAAACCTAAGACTTCAGCGGTTGAACCCTAGGGTGATCCGCAAGGACGTCTAAGCCTCGGCAGGAACTTCTTCGGAGACGGCTTCGACTTCTTCCACGGGGAGGACGCTGATGAAGCGCCCTTTTCCGCCTTTATCCTCGAACAGGACAATCCCAGTGATGCGCGCAAAGAGAGTGTCGTCTTTCCCGCGGCTGACGTTTCTGCCGGCCTTAAACGGTGTGCCGCGCTGACGCACAAGAATGCTGCCGCCTGTGACAAGCTGTCCCCCGAACCGCTTGATGCCCAGCCGCTGGCCGTGGGAATCGCGACCGTTAACCGATGAACCGCCGCCTTTTTTGTGCGCCATGCTCGAAACCCCTATTCCATCTTGATGTCGCTGACTTCGACGGCCGTATATGCCTGCCGGTGTCCGCGCGTAATCTTGTACTGGCCGCCCGTCTTATACTTCATCACCAAGTGCTTTACGCCTCGGCCCTGCTCGACGATCTTTCCGCTAACTTTGGCCTTTGAGGTATGCGTGCCGTGGACGAGCTTTTTGTCGTCGTTGTGCACGGCGAGCACTTCGTCGAAAGTGATTTTGCCGCCGACCTTGCCTTCCAGCTTCTCGACCCGGATGGTCTCACCCGGCGCGACGCGGTACTGCTTACCTCCACTGCGAATCACGGCGTACATACAGCCTCCTGAAGCATATGCGAATTCATGATTATACGGGCCTGGGCGCATCTTCGTCAACGCAATCCCAAACGGTTAGTTTGAATTGTCACGGGCGGTTCTCGGGATTGCTATCGAATGTTTGGTGCCGGCGGGGGGAATCGAACCCCCGACCTAGGGATTATGAGACCCTCGCTCTACCACTGAGCTACACCGGCACACGGGGAGCTTCATGATGCTAATGGCTCGATTCCCACAGTGTCAACACATGAGAGGAGAACTGTGCGAGGCAGCGCCTTCCCGTTGGTCACTGACCACTGGGCACTGATCACTGTTTGACTGGTTTTACTGGATTCTTCTTCGCCGCGGCATCGGCGTATTTGCGCTGGAAACGTTCGACGCGTCCCGCCGTGTCGATCAGCTTCTGCTTGCCCGTGAAAAACGGGTGACAGCTCGAACAAATTTCCACGCGTATCAATTCGCCTTTGTGTGTCGACCGCGTTTCGAACGTGCTCCCACAGGCGCAATGCACCTTCACAGCGTGGTAATCCGGATGTATTCCTTCTTTCATGTCGTGTCTCCGTTCCGTCAGGACCGGTCTGCGCGTGTCTGCCGGGCGAATACACCGCCCAGCCGCGTCGCTAGGTCCGCGGACAAACAACCATAATACGCGAAAGGCGGCCCTTGTGCCAATGGTGCTATCCGATGCTCATCGACGGTTCATCAGAGGTTTGTCGGGAAACAGAAAGATCCTTTTTGCCAGATCAGAGACCAGCGTCTTTTCGCGGTAATATCTTTTCAGCACGTTATCTTTCCAAGTGAGCAGGTCCGCATTCGCGGCGGCAAACTCGTTCCAGGTCTGGTTCGGCCCGGTCCGGGCGAGGCGCTCGCGGATCAGGAACATAAACGCCCAGGTAATCGTCTCGTTGTAAAGCTGCGGCTTACCGTTTTCCGCTGCGAAGCGCGCCAAGGCTGCTGAAAAACGTTCGAGCGCTTGCAGTGGCGGGTAGCGGCGAAGATAAAAGAATGCCATTCGGACGTGATCACAGTGATGAAATGATCCGTTCGGCAAAGTGCCGGACTCAAAATGTGCCATGAATTCGTCATCGGTCATGCGACACCTCCGGTGCTGAATCTGTCGGCGTACGCCAGATAACGCAAAATCATTTTGCGCGCTTCTCCTTCTGCGCCGGATGAGCCTTTGGCGAGTGTCCCGCTCCTGCCTCAACCAAACGATGGCTGGCGCGCGAATCCAAATCGAGGCCGTAAAACCGCTTCAATTCCTGGATGCGTTTCCGGCTCTCTAACCCAAAGGGGCATTTCCCGTCGAACGCGTGTAGTACGATGCCTTCCAGCAAATCTCCCAGGGTCAAATCGTGGTATTCGGCAAAAGCCTTAAGGATTTTCAGCATGCGCTTTTCCATGCGGACGCCCGTCTGCACCCGCTCGACCGTGTATCGCCCGGTACGCGCCATAGGTTGCCTCCATTATATTTAAGCGCGTACCAATGTACCACGGTACCATTTGCTTTGGCAATGCCCGAGCTCTCGCTGCAGGCGCTATGTGTTTGCCGCCGGGCGTTCGCCGATGAGTTGGGATATCATGGAAAATGAAAGGACAATCTTCAGACTCGCATGCCGACTCGCCCATTTATTCCGCCGCGTGATTTCCGCGCCGTGCTCCGGCGCGTGGTCTCGCTGACACCTTCGACGAAACATTTTGAATGGGAAGCCACGGAAGGCGGCGCGTTCGAATTTTATGCTGGACAATTTGTGTCGCTGGAAGTTCCGCACAACGGCGAGCCGGAAGCGCGCCCATATTCGATTGCCTCCGCGCCGCGAGGCGATTCGCGTTTTGATTTGTGCTTGAATCGCGTCGAGGGTGGCTACGTGTCGAATTATTTGTGCGACCTGGAAACAAACGCGATCGTAAATATGAAGGGTCCGCACGGTTCGTTTGTTGTTTCGCAACCCGTGGAGCAGGATTTGGTGTTCATCGCGACGGGCACGGGAATTGCGCCGATTCGCGGGATGCTGGCCGAAGTTTTTGCAGCAGGCAAACCGCTTTCGCGCGACGTGTGGCTATTATTCGGCGTGCGACATCCAGACACGATTCTGTACCGCGAGGAATTTGAGGCCTGGGCCGCGACGCATCCGCGATTTCATTTCGTTCCGACCCTCAGCCGCCCTCCCGCGGAATGGCGCGGCGAAACGGGCTACGTACAGGATCATTTACGAAAGTTATTCGCGGGACGCAGCGATTTTAAGGCTTACATCTGCGGGCTAAAAGCGATGGTCGACGAGGTGCGATTCATCTTGAAGGAGGAGTTTGGATTGGACCGCAGACAAATCCGCTTCGAAAAATACGATTAATCGTGTAAGGGCCGTGTCTTCAGATCGGAGAGTTATCTGACGGGTACGCTGCGGGAGAAACTGCCACGCGTGCAACGGTGGCAACGGGAACCTCGACCGTAACGCTGGCGCCGTAGGGTTGGCGGTTGGCGAGATGGATGTCGCCGCCACACTCGCGGATGATGCCGTAGCAGATGCTCAGACCGAGGCCTGTTCCCTTGCCGACGGCTTTCGTGGTGTAGAAAGGATCGAACGCGCGATTCAGCTCCAGGAATCCCGGACCCGAATCCTCAAAGCCAAAAATAATTCGTCCGTTGCGCTTGCTGGCATGGATGCGAATGGAGCGCTGGCGGCTCTCTTCGAGCGCGTCGCAGGAATTATTCAACAAGTTCAGCAGAATCTGCTTCAATTCGTCTTCCCCGATGGCGAGCGGCGGCAGTGACGCCTCGATTTCCGTGCGCACATCGATATTCAACTTTCGCAAATGAAATTCGCGAAGCTGCAACGCATCGCGCAGTGAAACCTCAAAATCGGCGGCGCGCTCGGTGGAATTGCTTTGGCGGGCAAAGCGCAAGAGTCCGCTGACGATGCGTTGCATGCGTCGCGCCTCGTTGCCCAGCTTGGCCACTTTTTTCGTCGCGCTCTCGCCGCTGACTTCGTCGGAGAGCAACTCGGTGTAGCCGATTATTCCTGTCAGCGGATTGTTCAATTCGTGGGCCACGCCCGCGACCAACTGCCCTAGAGCGGCGAGCTTCTCTGAGCGCACAAGCTGTTGATGCAAACGCGTATTTTCAATCGTCACGGCGAGGTCGGCGGCCAGCATTTCGACTTTCATGATTTCGGATGCGCTCGGTTCGGCTGCGTTTCGGCGTGACGACAATGCAATCCATCCTAGGCACGTCCCGCGCGAAGACACCAGGGGAACGATGGCTTCCGGATGCGCGTGCCCGCTTAATGTCGGAACGCGCTCTGCCGGCAAACGAAACGAGTTATTGCCGACCAGTTCACCCATCGCACAGAGTTCGCCGACTCGGCCAAGGTTCCACCCAATGGCCATTCTCTGCAGGTCTTGGCGTTCGGCTTCCGAAAAACCGCTGGATCCTGCCAGCCAGAACGAGCCATCTTCTTGCGACAGCATCACCATGGCGCGATGGAAACAACCTGTTTCGGTGATGGCCTCGGCGATCTCGCCGCAGAGCCCAGCTGGGTCCGAACCGCTAAGCAGCCGAGACGTGATCTTCGAGAAGCGCAACAGCAGGGCGTTCTCGGCGTGTTCGCGCGCGCCGCTCTCCTCAACAATGAGAGATTTTTCTTCGAGGGCGGAAAGAATCATTCCGAAAGCGACGAAGAATTTTGGGACGTTCCACAATTCCGGGTTTATTTGCAAGTGCGGCAGGAAATGATCTGTCAACCAACCGGTTGGGAACACAGCGCCCCAACACACGAAGCCAACTGTGACGGTGATGACGCCCGGCGAAAATCTGGGAAATCGTTTCCAGAACAAAAAGCCGGAAATCACGAACGTCGAAGCCAATATGGCGTGTACGGCGGGCGCCGGACTGCCATGCCACTGTGCGCGCACGACCCAGGCGCCGACTGCGGTGAGCGAAAGCGCCAAAATGAAGTTGAATCGAGATATTGTGCGGTGCGCGAAGAGCGCAAATCCTGCCATGCCAAAAAAGAAGATCGCCACCGCTCCGCAAAGCGCCCAGCGATTGGGCCATCCGAAAGTGATCGCCGTAGCGTGAAATGCCGCCGCCGGAGCGAGAATCGCGAGCAGAACATTCCTGCGCACATAGTCTTCGGCTGAGCGCGCCAGCGAAACGAGGAACAACACGCCGGCAAGCTCCAGCGTACCCAGATCGATCGATTCAAAGATATTTTCGAGTACGCCCGTGTGCGTCTCGAAAACTTGCACGAAGAAATGCACGAATATCAATGCCCACGCGAAAATCCATAGTCTTGTCCGTTCCGACGGCGAATGTTTGCGCAGCGAGACGAAAATCCCCACCAAAACCGCGAGGATAAGTATCGTCGGCAGCTTGTCGAGCAATGAAGTCACAGGTCTCTTTGTTTCCAGAGGATGCAAGACACTAGCATCGGCAAGGAGCGCGGCACAATCCACCATCAGTACTAGTTTTCGGTGGAGTCAAAACGGGGCAGCACAGCTAAGTATCAGAGATTCTTATGGATACGGAATCTAAGCTCGAGTGAGGTACCTTCAGGGAGATCGATTTTTTCGGTCGGAATGAAGATTCCGTTTTTGTATGTGGCGCGAACAGTTCGGGTGGCGACAGGAACTTTTAGTGAACGCTGGGCAGTGCGGGCCACCGCGCCCAGCGACGTCCCGGATGACGACGAGTTGCCAACGCTTCCGCCGCGGTCGAGGGCGAGATTGCCCAGCGCGTCCGCGTCGCGATTCTGCTCACGCATCACGTGTTCAATCGCAAAGTAGTCCAGCGCTCGCACCAACTTTTGCGCGCGCTCGTGCAGCGGCTTCAGCGCCTCATTTTTAACTCTGTAGCGCCCTTGCATTTGTCTTACCAGCAACTCCGAATCGCTGCGAACGCGCAATGCGCGTATGCCATGGCTGGCCGCGTAATCGAGCGCGGCAACCAGGCCGTAATATTCGGCGATGTTGTTTGTCTCGCGGCCGATCATTTTGGCGAACTCGCAGAGCTTTGAGCCGTCGGGCGCGCGGAAAATCACCGCATAAGCGGCTGGGCCAGGATTTCCGCGCGACGCGCCATCGATATTCGCGACGTGCACACCCGCAGGAGGAGCGGCATGCGATTCTTCGAACAATCGCGCGCTGGATGGAGGAGATGTTTTCGCTCTTCGTTTAATCATGAAGTCATCGAAAGGCTATCGCGGGACAATAGATAAGGGAAAAATAATTTCCACGCGCGCGGGTTTGCGGCGAAACGGCTAATCGTCACTGGTGTGTGCGGCCGCAGCCTGCGCCGTGGCTTCCGCGGCGGGCGGCTCGATGTAATAGAGGATGCGGGTGCAAAGCTCGCAATGGTAAAGCTCGGGATTGTCCTCGCGGCTTAATTCCTGAAACACATGCGGGCGAATGTGCGCGCCACATGCGCCACAGGCTTCTCCGCGTATCGCGGCTACGGCCACGCCGCCGTGCTTCTTGGCTATGCGCTGGTAGTGATCGACAAGATCTTCGGGAATCACCGCGACCGCCTTGGCGCGTTCGGCCTCGAGTCCCGCCAGATCTTTTTCCGTCACGGCTTTCTCGGCTTCGATTTTGGTGCGCTCTGCCCGTGTTTCTTCTTCCACTTGCTTGAAACTTTTCTCCGCGGCTTTCACCTGCCGGTCGTATTGCTCGCTCGACACCATCTCTTCGAGCAAGCGGTCCTCGGATTTCGCGATTTCCCCTTCGGCCATTTCCGCTTCATGTTGCAGCGCTTTGAAGGCTTCGTTGGTTTTCACCTGATAGGCCTGATCGCGGTACTTCCGAGCCTTTTCCTTCCACTGTTCCACGTCCAGCTCGTACTTCTTGCGATCCTTAAGCGCGGTCGAATGCGATTCCTTGCTTTTTTCGAGTTGGGCTTTTCCGGCGGTGAGTAGCGCGTTCACTTCGGCCAGTCGCTGCGGGAATGTGGCCAGCCGTGCGCGAACGGCATTCAAACGCGTATCGACTTCCTGGAGCTGCAAAAGTTCCTTTAGGATCGCTCTCACTGGCCGTTATTTTAGCACACAGAAGCGGCTGCGACGCGCTTCACAGTTCGCTTGATTCGAGGCCGCCCGGAATCACAGGTAATGGTGGAAGAACGCAAGCGTCCGCCGCCAGGCATCTCGTTGAGCTTCGGCGTCCGCTTCGGCTGTGCCGCCGAAAGAGATCGCGAATTTGAATCCTCCCGGGCGGGTGGTTCGCGCGGTGGTGGGAAGGAACGGATAACGTAATTCGTGGCCCGCTTTCGGATAATGCAAATGTTCGACGGCGTGCGCGAAGTTTCGAGAGTGCAAGCGCGCGCATATCATCTCCGCCATGCGCGACGCGGGCCAGACGTTATCGTCGCCGCCGGAAATCAGCAGAATCGGTCCGCGTGTGCGCTCAACAGGAATCTGGGCGCGTGCGATTGCCTCGCGGTTGCGCAGCGCGGCGCGGAAGAGGTTACGAAATTTGACAGGTCGGCGCAGAAGCGCCACTGGCACTGCCGAACGCGCCATGAATCCACGCAACGGCAGCGGCGCGAATGGTACGGCTTCGCCGCTTCGCGTCCAGCACGGAATGATTTCGCCGGTGGCTTTGTCGCGGCCGCCTGAGCCCCACGCCACAGCGCTGGGAGCGTACGCGACGACGCCGCGTATCTCCGGAAACGTTGAACTCAGCAGCAGTGCCAGTTCAGTCCCGCGCGAAATTCCCAGCACGCCCATGCGGCGCGCATCAACCTCCGGCTGACGCCCAAGCCACGCCATGGCGCGCGCGAAATATTCGAGTGGCACGCGATGCAGCCACGTCGGTAGCCCCGGCAGTCCAAAATAGGCCAGCGACAGCGTTGCGAATCCGTGCCGCGCAAGCACGGCTGCTTTGTCGAGATCGTATCCGCCGCCTGAGCCGCCAAGCACAATCACGACCGGGTGCGGCTCGCGGCCTGACGGAATGAAGAGCCGGCCCGCGAAGCCTTCTTCCTTTGCATCTTCGCTAGCGTCGCGAATTTGCATATCAGGAGCTAGCCAGCGCCTTTCGAGCTTGCATGTTGCGATTGTTTGGCCGGCGATTTCCGCGGTCAGCGCCACGCTATCCGCTGCAGGGCTGTCTTTGCGAAAAGTAGCACGACCGCCATGCGCGGCGGATTCGAGCTCCATGGACCAGAAAAGGCCCATGCCGTCGCAGCCGCGATAGGTTCCGCCAAGCGATTCTTGCCTCGCAATTTCGACAGAACCTGCCGCGTCGGAAACATATGTGGCGCGCGCTCTCCAGATGCGCCCGGCGTCGTCATTGACTTCCGCGAGCAGCGTTACGCGCGCCCCGGGCGGCATGCCGCGGACTCGTATCGACACGTCTTCATCGATACACGACGGATTCGGCGCGATCTCGATTTGAGCACAGCCCGTGGTGGTTGTTTCAGCCCGCGCGTGTGTAGTCGCCATGGTGAGTCATCTCTTATGCTACTCGATATCCGCAAGCGCGGGCGTCGTCGCGAGATGATAAAGCTCCGAGGTTATGGGCCTTTGCCCTGCGGCGCTCGGGCGCCCCGTGCGTCCTTTTGCGCACCTCATCCGTATATAGAACTGTATGATAGGGCACGCTGCCATTTCGATGGAGGTGCTGGTGGGTCTCGAAGCCGAAGTCGCCAGGCTTCGACGCGGAGACCTGGACGCGCTTGCGGAGCTGGTGACGCGCTACCAGCACCGGCTGTATCGCTATCTGTTGCGCATCGTGCGCCAGCCCGCCGAAGCCGAGGATCTGTTTCAGCAAACCTGGTTGCGCGTGGCGGGGCAAATCGCGCGCTTCGATCCCCGCAGAAATTTCGAGGCGTGGCTTTTTACTTTGGCCCGCAACTTGGCGATCGATCATCTGCGGCGCGTGCGCCCGGAAAGTCTCGAAGAGCATGAAGAAAGACATTCCTGGGCAACGCCTGCTTCGCTGCGCGCTTCAGAGCCGCCGGCGCTCGACGTGGTAATTGCCCGCGAACGCACGCAACAGCTTGCCGAAGCGATGGACGCATTGCCGATGATGTATCGCGAAGTGCTCGCGCTGCGTTTCGAAGAAGAAATGAAGCTCGAGGAAATTGCTGAAGTTTTGAATGCGCCGCTCTCGACGGTGAAAAGCCGCTTGCGCCGCGCGCTTGAGAATCTCCGCACCGGACTCGACACGCGGTTCCCGAAAACGGAATGGCAATGAAGAAAAATCCGGAAACGAACGAATTCAGAGAACGAACGGGACAACGGGCGGGACAATGACTGGGAAAACAAACGGGAAAACGAACGCAAAAATGACCGAACACGACGACATTCGCCGACTCCTCTCACTGGCAGCCGCGGGCGCGCTCGATGCAACGGAAGACCAGCGCGTCTCGGCGCATCTGCGCGCTTGTTCAGCTTGCGCCGCCGAGCTCGCTTCCTGGCAGGCAATTGAAGCCGGCCTTCGCCGCATTCCCACGCCGCAAGTTCCCGCGGATCTTGTCGCCCGCACCATCGCTCGCGCGCAAATGCGCTTCGCGGAGGAATCCGACCGCCGCTCCGAGCGCAAAGTGCTCGCATTGATCACCGTGTTTTCGTGGATTTTGGTAGCTCTCAGTTGGCCTCTCGCTCAGCTTCTGGGTCACGGATGGCTCAGCTTGCTGGGACTTGGCTTCGAGCAGGGCTGGAAGAATTTCGCCGTGTTCACGGCATTGTGCTGGATAGCGGGCGCCGCTGCGGCGATTCTGCTGGCCATGCGCCGTGACCGCGAAAGGAGAATCGCATGAGCTTCCGCAAAGAACTCCGCGTAATCCCGCGTGCCGCGTGGATTATCGCCAGCCTTTTCTATGTGGGCATGGCCATTCTGGCATGGTTTCTCGTTCCGACTGATCATGAAATGTCGCAGTGGCCCCTGGGCGGACAGCTCGCCTTCATTTTCCTTATGCCCTTGTTTTTCTTTCTCATCATCCCGTTCTACGGATATATCTACGGCGACGCGAAGCGCCGCGCCATGCGCCCCGTGATGTGGACGCTTCTGGCGATCTTCGTCCCCTACTGCATCGGCATCATCCTCTATTTCATCCTGCGCGACGCGCTGCCGGTCGATTGCCCCAGTTGCCACAACGTCGT
>DATGJE010000025.1:0-11866 GCA_035295305.1 Candidatus Acidiferrales bacterium
CGCCAGTCTGAGCTATCTGAAGAATGTAGTGTCCAGTCTTTCGTCCGCGCGCCAACCTGCGTAAAACGCTGACCGATCCGAAGCAGCTGTCAACAGGAATGAATTGGCCTATGCCGCTTGCAGCTTCATCTGCTGTCCAAATGCTTGAAGATATTCTGCCAACACTTGCTGGGCTACATCGGGACGGCCAACCAGAGGATTTTTCTCGAGCGCCGCAAGCGCCAATTCGCGTGAGTGCTCTACGGAAGCACGCACGGTAAGCCGTTCATACTCTTTTACCTGGAGTAGCAACGGGCGAACAGCTTCCGGCGCGCGCCCCACGGCGGGCACGTGAACACCGCCACAAGAGACTTCGCACAGCAGTTCCACCGCGTCGTCGGCATCGAGATCGTCTAGCGCTTTGCCGTTGCGAACCGTAAGAGGAATCAAGGCGGGCGTTTCTGCATGCAGCGCCTGCAGCACGAGCAGCGCAATTCGCTCGTAACCCGAAAACTCCGAGTAGAGTTTCTGATTTTCTTTGCGCCGCTCGCCGGCCGTCGCCTCGATGCTGAAATACGAGGCATTCCGCTCACGCAGGTAATCTTCATAAATTTCGATCAGTTTCGACTCGGGTGCCTGAGCCAGCTTCTGAAAAAGCCGCGTGTTCATCGCTGCGATGGCCTGCCCGCGCGATTGGCCGCTTTGCTTCGTGTTCTTGTACGCTCTCTCCGGGAAATAATAAAAGTAGAGATATTCCGTGGGCAGCAGCCCCAGTTGTTGAATAAACTTTGGAGGGAAAAGCCCGTGCCGATAGCATTTCTGAATGATCTCGGGTGAACGCAGCACCTTCGGGAGCAGTTCCGTGCCTTCTTCATCGCGAATCGACCGCACCCAGCCTAAATGGTTCAGTCCAAGGTAGTCGAACCGCAGTCCAAATGGACTTCGGTCGAGCGCATGGGCGATCGCTTCAAACGTTTCCAAAGGAGTATCACATACACCGATGAGATCGACTCCGGTATGATTCAGAAGCCCTTGCGAAATGATCCCGACTGGATTTGTGAAGTTGATGACCGTCGCGCGCGGAGCCACGCGTTCAATCAGGTGCGCATATTCCAGCATCACGCTCAAATTCCGCATGGCGCATGCGAACCCGCCAGCGCCCACCGTTTCCTGGCCGACGAGCCCATGCGCCAGAGCAATTGTTTCGTCTTTGACTCGCGCATCGATACCACCCACGCGAATGCTCGTAATGACGTAGTCCGCTCCTTCGAGGGCGTGCTCGGGATCGGAATAAGCTTTGAGTCGCGCGCGGAGTCCACTTCGTTTGCCCATCGATCCCGCAACTCTCTCCATGATCTTCACGCGTTCAGGATCGGTATCCCAAAACGCCAACTCGTCCAGCCGCACATTGCCGCCAAGGCCTGCGAGACCGTGGACCAGCAGTGGGGTTCGAACCCCTGCGGCTCCAATCAGAGTGATCTTCATGATGGCGCTATTTCCTCCATAACTATAACTATGTCCTGGCGTGGATTTTCAACGCGGACCGCAATTCGCGTTCCTCGTGTCTCAATTCGAGTTCAGCGAAGCTTCCTCATCAACTTCTTCAAGCTCTCCCGTGTCGGAATGGCTGAAGATCCTCCGGCGCAGGTCGTCGCCAGCGCTCCGCAAACGTTGCCGGCTCGCAAACAATCCTCAAGCGCCCACCCGGCAAGATAACCATGAAGAAATCCGCCGTTGAAAGCATCGCCTGACCCTGTCGCGTCCACCGCACGCACGCGAATCGATTTCACGCGCACGACTTTTCCGTCGCGAACGGCCAGAGATCCATCGGGACCAAGCTTAACGACGGGAACTCGAACCCAGCGTGCCAATTTTCTTGCCGCTGCCTCAACCGTCTTTGCTCGCGTCATGGCCTTCGCTTCCGATTCGTTTGGAAACGTAAATTCGAATTCCTTCAGCAGGGACGGCAATCGCGGAGATTCGAGCACTTCCGGGTTCCATCCCAAATCCGCTGAAACCGTCAAGCCTCGCTTGCGCAGTTTGCGAATTGCCATCATCCACACCTGAGGAGGCCGCAGTGCACACGCCATATGCAGATGCCATCCTCTCCGCAACTGCTTCTGCACACCGCTCCGCGCCAAGAGTCGTTCCAGTTTTACGTTGATTCTGTCGTGAGTGATCATCATGCGATCGCCTTCGCAGGCGGCGCAGACGGTCATCGCTGTTGGTAAATCCGAATCGAATTCACAACCTTGCGTGGAGATGCCGCTCTTAATTAACTTCTGCCACTCTGGGCTCGCGAGCGCATCCCGTCCGACCCTGGTAATAGCTTTGGTCGGAGTTCCCAATCTTGCCGTTACTAATGCCGTTGTCGCCAGGCCGCCACCCGGAAACCGCGCGAAGCTCGCGGTTTTCACTTCTTCGCCCATCCGGGGAACCCTCGGCAGGTCGTAGAACACCAGATCGAAAAAGAATTCGCCAAACACCACTAAGCCTCGGTCGCTTCGAACGGAGGCGGGAGTCACCATGCTTCGGATCATATCAGAGTTGAATTGGCGGACAAAGAAACGGGCCGAATATACCGAAACGTTTTGGTACCTGTGTTTTAGCGGCCTGCCAGATGCTTACAGTGTCGCAGCCGAATCCATTCTATTGCGACGCAACCTGAACAAGCGTCTTGTAAATCATTTCCGTTCCCTGTTCCAGTGACTCGATCGACACTCGTTCATCGTTTCCGTGCATGCGCGTCAAATCTTCGACCGTAATCGGATACGGGTAAATCCCGTACACAGGAACGCCTCTGCTCCGCCACGCGATCGCGTCTGTGCCCGCCTGAAAAAGATATGGCGTAACAGGCCTCCCTGGCCAAGTCGAATGAGCGCTAGCCTCCAACGCACGATAGAGACCTGTGTTGGTGCTCGACGACTTCAAACTCTCGGCTTCTTTTACAAGTTCCTTCACCCGTGCAGCGTCCGGGTTGTCCCCCGAAGGAAGCGAGACATCCACGCGTGGGTCATCGATCACTTCGCGGATCTCCGCAATAAACTTTTGCAGGTCGGTCCCTGGAATGACCCTCAGATTCAGGGTCGCCTCCGCGGATCCGGGAATCACATTCCCCCGAAAACCCGCTTTGAGGAAAACGGGGGCGAAGGTATTACGCATAATTGCATGCAGCAATGCGTTCTTGCTGATTTCTCGGCTCGCCTCTTGAATCACTTCCGAGTCCTTGCTGCTCACCAGTTCCTCGAAATATTTGGAGAGCGGCGGTTCGCTTGTCTTCGCGAGGGTCTCGAAAAACTCCCGCGTGCCGGGAGTCAATTCCACCGGCGGTTCGTAATCCGCGAGCCTCGCCATCGCTTTGGACAAAATGAAAATGGCGCTGTCGGGTCTCGGCATCGACGAATGCGTCGACGTTCCGTTAGCAGTAATAATCAGCGGAATGGACACCTTGTCGCCCGTGGAGATGCTTACGTACTGCACATCACCCTTCGCATTCTTTATGATCCATCCGCCTTCGTTCAAAGCGAATTCGCAATTCATCAGATTCCAATGCGATTCGGCGAGCCAACTCGTGCCGTAGGGGCCACTTTCTTCATCGGCTTCGGAAAGAAAAATCACATCGCGGTGCAGCGGGACGTGATTCTTCACCAGTTCCATAATCGCCTCGGCGAAGACGGCTATCCCGCCCTTGAAATCCATCGCGCCTCGGCCATAAATATAGCCATCCTTCACTTGCCCCGCGAATGGATCGACGGTCCACTTTTCTCGTTCCACTCCCACGACGTCCCCATGCGACGCCAGCAGCACCGGCTCTTTTGATCCGTCCCCTTTGATTCGCGCAATGAAATGCACTTTCTCAGGTTCCGGCGTGGGAATGATCTGAACTTCAACGCCGAGCGCGCGAAACTTCTTCGCCAATAATTCCGCCAACTCCCTGTTGTTCCCAGGGGGATTACTGGTATTCACACGAATGAGTTCGATCAGGAGGTCCGCCGTAGGATTCTTTTTGGCCTGCGCCGGTGCCTGGCGAGTGAGACTCAGGCAAACTCCGGCGACGACCGCCAATTTGAACATCATCGATGCTCTCATTTTCCCAGTACTCCGCTGTTTTTCGGATAGACGAAAGGCATTCGTTGACAAATTTGCATTCCTGCCTGACTGGCCGACGAGTTACGCCGGAAATCCATTTAGTCCAAGAAAATTTTAGGAGTCATGATATCACGGTCATGTACCGTAGAGTCGGATCGCGAAGTCGAGTTCGTCACGGCGGGAAGACATGCAGGCGATCAGCGACCGTGCGGACGTCACCAAAGAAGGAATCCAAGGGCGACGTGGGGTACCTTTTCGGGTGCCTAGCGTTTGTGGATTGCGCTTACATCAACTGGAGCCATGAACGCCGGAGCCACGAGCCGAACGAAGGAGATAACGATTCTGGGCAAATTGTTACTTTTAGGATAGGAGCCAGGCGGCCCTCACCGTATCCGATCGCTCCGGTGCGACGCTCAAGACGACGTGCTCGAGCCAAACGGATCTTCGAGTGACGGGCTGGCCGGAGTCAACAGCTCGGCACCATCTTCGGTCACGTGCAAGTCGTCTTCGAGCCGAATTCCGAATTCGCCCGGGATGTAGATGCCCGGTTCGTCGCTGGTAGTCATGTTCGCTTGCAGCACCGGGTGCAGGGGCGAACCCCACATGTTGTTGTCGACCAAGTACGGCCATTCATGCATATCCATGCCCAAGCCATGACCGACGCGATGGGTGAAGTACTTGAAACCTGGGCCGTAGCCCGCGTCAACGATGACTTTGCGTGCGGCCGCGTCGACCGCTCCCGTCACCACGCCCGGCTTTGCGGCTTTCAAGGCAGCTTGCTGCGCTTCGTGGACGATATTGAAGACCTTCAACATCTTGTCGGTTGGCTTGCCCAGCACAAACGTCCGCGTGATATCCGAAGTAAACCCTTCCACCTTGCAGCCATCGTCGAGCATGATGATTGTGCCTTCGCGGATGGTTTGCGGTGTTCTTGATCCGTGAGGCGAAGCGGTATATTCGCCGATATTCATGCTCGCCTCTCCCACGAATCCCACCCGGGCGTAGGCGGCGTGGATCAGAGCTTGCACGTCTGCTCCGGTCATTCCCACTCTCAGCGACTTATAGACCGCTTCGTACACGCTGAGCGTAGCGTGTGCCGCTATCCGGATGCACTCGACCTCGTGATCGCTCTTGATCATGCGGCACCCGGCCGTGACCGGTGTCGCGCTGACCGTCTCGATTGCGTGCGCACCCGCGTTGTCGAGACTATTCGAGAAAACGTATTTGACCGTCTCTTCAATTCCCAGGCGGCCCGTGCCGATGCTGTGATCTTTGAGGCTCTTAATGAGCAGGGCGAACGGGTTCTCGTCTTCTTGCCATACTCGGATGTCGGCTGCGGACCCGAAGGGACTATTGGCCAGGATCTCCCTCGCGCGTCCTTCCTCGAAGGCCGGACATATGATGAACGGGTTGGCTTTGGCGGGGATCACGAGGGCCCAGAGGCGCTCGCCCCCGCCGATCTGGGCGTTGGCGAAATAGAGGGTCGAGGTGCCTCCACACAGGGCGATGGCGTCGATCTCATTCGCCACCATCAGTCGCTTGGCCTTCTCGACGCGCGCCATGCGCTCGTCGTTCGTGATCGGACGCACCCGAGCCGTCATCGACGGCAGCGCTGCAATTGGAGGCGGAAGCGGTCCGCGCGCGGCCTCTTGGGGCTGCCGGCCCTGCGCCGAAGCGCCCATCGTGAACTTGGTAGCGGCGGCTGCCGCGACACCTGCCGACGAGAACAGAAATGAGCGCCTTGACAACATCGCATCCTCCTCACTCAATCCGAAGATGACTTCTTCCGCTCCATCCATGCGGCTTGCCTCGCCCGAGATGGTCTGTGGATCGTACGCGCCTTCTGCCACCGACACAACAAATCTGAACTATCAGGGGACGTTCCACGCGCCCCTGAGTTCGTGAGAAGAATCCGAGCCAGCGAGAGATTTCATGTCAGAGGTTGCCTAAAGCTTGTCTGGTATCGATTTCGCGGAAATCAGCGCGCTAATTCTCCCTCGATTCATGTCCCCGTTGCTGCACCCATGTCTCTCACTCAGGAGCTGTCTCGACTGCTACTGCGATGACTTCTGAGTGGTCGGCAAGCCGGAAGTAATTCGGTAACTTTCGGATAGCGTTCCCTGATCACTCCCTGTTCTGATTCATGTGGAGAATCCCCTCTGTCCCTCCAAAGTGGCCTTCGGCAGGGACTTACCTACCGAGACCCTCGTCCGAACCGGCAATATTCCTTGTATTTTTCTCTGTTAGCAGGGAATTTGGCCAGAGAAGAGTTCGCGCGAGACTGCACCCTCCGCCATTTTTTCGTGTTTAGTTTCATCTAGTTAACGGTGTCGCTTTCGCGGCGTACCTCTCGCGTACCGTTCGTTTCGAGGAGCGCAACAGAGTTTTGTGGCCGTTCGGGACGTTAACCTTAATGGACAATTTCACCAGCCGCTCCTGCCAAGAGGTAACTGCGGTAGCGGGCGTGACTCTCGAATGAGTAAGCCGCAGAGTCACCCTTCATTCATCGCCGAATCCAAAGGCAGAACGATGCTCTGAGGGAAAAGCACTCTTTCTTCGAAGCTTGTATTCCCGCCTCCAGGGTGATTTCTTCCGGGGTTGCGTCGCGAGGTTCGTCAGGCACAGGGAATCATCATGGTAACGCCAAAGGGATCGATTGCCTTGTTCTGATCAGGTTCCCAGGAGGTTGATTTGCAGCTTTTCGTAGCCGTGCTGGCGGGCCCACAGATCTAGAGGTATGGCGGCCAGTTCATCCACAACAGGGACGGCCAAACCTGTTTTCGTCAGATCGATGCTCTTCAGATAGGTGTGGCAGGTGTCGCAAACGTCCACCCGCACATGCGCGATTTCCGGCGCGGAATAGAAAGCCATTTGCGGTTCTCGCTCTTCTCCGCACGCGGGGCAATAGATTCTTCGAAAAACCCATTCGTGGGAGCAGAGCATGCAGACGAGCGACTTCTCGGCTCCGTCTCCTTTGCTGCGCAAGACTCCGACGATCGGTCTGGCGCCACACAGTGGACAGGTCGAAGGAGTTCCATGCAGTGTCATAGGCGCGCGTTGATCGGCAAGATACTCGGCGTAGGGTTGAAGAAAAATCCACGCCAGCCATCGCTCTGAAGGAGCCGCCGACGAGTCGCCAGCCCGATCTTCTTCTGCGTGAACCAAGCCTGCTGGCGATTCCATTTCGCCGTACCAGAATTCTCCGAGGGCCCGCTGCCATCCCGACGAACCCCGCTGCGCCAACCTGTCAGCGGACTGGCCAAGCTGTGCCGGCGCGAATTGCTGAATCGCGGAAAGAAATTCCGGGAATTTCGGCAGGAGAAACGGAAGGTTCAATTCATTTCGCAAAGAACCCGCCGATGGAATCGCCGACGGAAAATTCACGGAGGCTTGGCTGAGGCCGGTGTAAAGGTTTCGCTGAAAGGTAGCGATATGGGTGTAGAAGTGCAGACCTTCCGCGGCGAAGGGGCAAGTGGAAGTTAGTTCGGTGGCGCGGGAGATACGGCGGTCCCACTGCGAGCGGGTCATTGCTTCGATCGCGATACGCCGCTGACCGCCTCATACCATTTGCGATGGAAGGTCCAAGCCCACGCGCGGGTGACGGCTCCGTGAATCATAGCGCGCAAGCTGCCCTCTTCCAAGAACACGCTCATGTACACGTGAATCATGAACAGGCCGATGGTGATCAACGCCACGCTCGCATGGATGAGGATGGCAGCGTAACGCACGTAGCGCAGACTCCACGGAAGGGCTTCGGTGTACCACAAGGCCACGCCAGAGAGCAGCAAGAGGATCACGCTGTAAAACATTCCCCAAAAGAAAAGCTTCTGTCCGTAGTTGAATCGCCCGACGGGAGGAAGTTTGTCGTCCTCGTTCTGAATGTAATAGCGGATGTTTTTGAACCAAACGCAATCGCTGTCGTCCGCCTGCATGTCGCAGCGCCATTCCCCGAACATCCAAAACATCGAGAGCGAAAAAATCAGTCCGAGCCACGGATGCCAGAATCGCGCCACCGCGCCGCCGCCCACGATCGCGGCCAACCAAAAGAGATAAGGCGACCAGAAGGCCAGTCCGGTAATCAACAGATAGGCGTAAGCCAGCGCGGCGATCCAGTGATTCACGCGCTCACCCAAAGTGTAGCGAGGGATCATCTCGTCGTTTTGGCCAGCAGCGGTGGAACGCGAAACGGCGTGGGTGCTCATACACGCCTCCCATCGTCCGGCGGGAGATGCTCTTCTTTCTTCTGTCCGTAGCGCATGTAGTGCCAGGCCAATCCGAACACGCCGCCGACCAACGCCAAATTGCCAAGCCACTTCAGCGGATGCTTCCACAGTTGGACGGAGACGGGAATGTGCGGATCTTTGGGCAGGCCGCCGTACCGTTCAGGATTCTTCGCATCGTGCAGAACGTAAATCACGTGCGTGCCGCCCACGCCGGGCGGATCGTAGACTCCCGCGTCCGGATAGCCGGAGTGTTCGCGAAGCTGCTGCGCGCGAGTTTCCGCGAGTTCCTTCATTTCCGGCTTCGTTCCGAAATGCAAGCAACCGGTAGGGCATGCTTTGATGCAAGCGGGTTCCAGACCCTGCGAGACGCGATCGCTGCACAGCGTGCACTTGAAAACTTTGTGCGCCGCCGGACTGAATTTCGGAATATTGAAGGGGCAGCCGGTGATGCAATAGCCGCAACCGATGCAGTGCTGTTCCTGAAAATCAACGATGCCGTTGGCGTACTGCACGATGGCGCCATCCGCCGGACATGCCGCCAAACAACCCGGATCCTCGCAGTGCATGCACTGATCTTTGCGCATCAGCAGCATCATGCTGCCGTCTTCGCGCTCGTGTTCGTTGAACTTGATCAGGTTCCAGTAATTCCACGACGTTTCCGGCATGGTCTGATAGGTGTTGTCAAAGGTGGTTTCGCTGAAGGTATATCCGTTCCATTCGAGGCAGGCGACCTCGCACGCCTTGCAGCCGATGCAGGTGGTGGTGTCGACGAGCTTGCAGACCTGGTATTCGCGATTCAGCCCGGCGCCCGGGACGGCACCCGCGTGTCCTGAAATTCTGACGATTTCCGTCGCGGCCTGGCTCATCGTCGCTGTCTACGCTTTCTCGATTTTCACTAGGAAGCCCTTGGATTCCGGCGTATGGGCGTTCGGATCGGTCACCGTCGGCGTCAACAAATTCGCCGGCGTTCGGGCGTTTCTTCCCTCATCCTCGTCAATGCCGCGGAAGCCCTGATGAATGGGCAAGCCGATCTGATAAACCTTCTTGCCGTCGATCATCATGGGTTTCAGGCGGCGCGTTACGAAGGCTTTCGCGATGTAGGTTCCGCGCGCGCTGATCACTTTGATCTTGTCCCTTCCGTGAATTCCTTTTTCCTCCGCCAGCTCAACAGGAATTTCCACAAACGGTTCCGGAATCAGCTGCACGTTCATCGGATTATTTTTCGTCCAGTAGTGATACTGCTCGGTCAGCCGGTAGGTCGTGCAGACGATGCTGTATTCCTCCGGCGATCCAAACTTGTCGTACGGAGTTTTAAATTTTTTCACCAACGGATTGTTCGACTGGTTCGGATGCAGCGGATTCTTGATGGGGCTTTCGATCGGCTCGTAGTGTTCCGGGAACGGTCCGTCGGCCAGCACCCCAATCGGTACGAATAGCCGTCCCACGCCTTCCGGGTTCATGATGAACGGACCCAGATGATCTTTCGGATGCGAATCCGGCTTGAAGTCCGGCACGTCGTTGCCGACCCATTTACCGGCTGCTTCGTTCCACCAGACTTGCTTCCGATCCGGATCCCACGGTTTTCCGGCGCTGTCACAGGAAGCGCGATTATAGAGAACACGGCGATTTGCCGGCCACGACCACGCCCAGTTCGGATAGATGCCCAGGCCGGACGGATCTTCGGTGCCGCGCCGCTGTATTTGGGAACCAGCTTCCGTCCAGATGCCTGAATAAATCCAATTGCCGCACGTTGTGGTGCCGTCGTCCTTCAACCACGCGAATCCGGGCAGTTGCTGGCCCGCTTTAATCACTTGCTTCGTGGCAGGGTCGGTCAAATCCGCGAGCGCGCGGCCGTTCACCTCCATGGCAACCTGCGAAAGCCCCGGGTGATCGGCATCCGCATAAGCCCAGCTTAGATTCAAGATAGGATCCGGGAATTTGCCTCCGCTCTTCTTATACAGGTCGCGCACACGCAGGAAAATTTGCGCAATGATGTCCTGGTCGAGCCGCGCCAGGCCGGGAGGCGGAACGGCGGCATATTTCCATGTTACCCAGCGCGCGGAATTCGTCATGCTGCCATCTTTTTCCGCGAAGCCGGCGCAGGGCAGCCGATATACCGTTGTGTTGATGCCCCTCTGTTCGTCGACGGTGATTCCCGGGGCTTTCCAGAACTCGCTGGTTTCATCCGGATAAATTTCGCCCACCACCAGCCAATCGGCTTTTTTCAGCGCGTTGATGTTTTTATTAGTGTCCGGCCCGATCATCACGCCGTTCATGCCAAAGGCAAACATGCCCTTGACCTTGCCGTTGTACATATCATCCCAGATGTGCGTCCACGAATAATCGCGATCAACCTTGGGCAAATAATCGAAACCGAATCCGTTTTCCTTTGTCGCCGAGTCGCCGTACAGCGACTTCAGCAGCGACACGAAAAACTTTGGAGTGTTTGACCAGTAGTTCATCGAGCCCCACTCCGTCGGCTTCGATGAACCCGGAGTTACGCGTTTCAGATACGTCGCCAAATCTGTGTCGGTGGGAACAGGCGTTTTCAGGTATCCGGGCAGGCTATCATAAAGCCCCGCCATGTCCGTCGCGCCCTGAATATTCGAATGCCCTCGAAGCGCATTTACTCCGCCTCCCGCTCTCCCCACGTTTCCCAACAGCAACTGGATCATCGCTGCCGTGCGAATGATTTGCGTGCCGAAAGTGTGTTGCGTCCAGCCGACTGCGTAAATGATGGTAGCCACCTTCGTCATGTCCCCGTCTTTGCGGACGGAAGTAAACAAGTCGGCGGCCTTCAGGAACTGATCTTTCGGGATGCCTGTGATCCGCTCAACCGTTTCGGGCGTGTAACGCGAATATTGCCGTTTCAGCAATTGGAAGACGCAACGCGGATGTTGAAGCGTTAGGTCGTAGGCGACATTCGGCGGCAGCGCGGGTGGCTTCGCGGCGGGCGCGGACGTTTTACCATGTGCAGAGCTTTCGTGCGCACCAGATGCAACTGCGTCCGTTTTCCCGCTCAGGTCTCCACCCTCTTCGTAATTCCACGTGGCGTTATTGTAAGTGCCCGATGCCGCGTTAAACCCGGAGTACAATCCGTCCTCCGGCAATTTGAATCCTTCCTTAACGACGAATGCAGCATTCGTGTAGTTGACGAGATATTCTCTCGCGATCCGGTTGTTCTCGATGGCATAACGAATCAGCCCGCCGAGGAATGCGATGTCAGCGCCGGCGCGAATTTGAAGGTAGAGGTCGGCGGTAGCGGACGTGCGAGTGAATCGCGGGTCTACGGAAATCAACTTGGCGTTGCGGTTGCGCTTGGCCTCCATCGCCCACTTGAATCCGCAGGGATGGTTCTCGGCGGGATTCCCGCCCATGATCAACATCATATCGGTGTTCTTGATGTCGATCCAGCCATTGGTCATCGCCCCGCGTCCGAATGTTGGTCCCAAACTTGAGACCGTGGGGCCGTGTCAAACACGGGCTTGGTTTTCTAAATACACCAAGCCCAAACTCCTCATGGCCTTGACGACCAGATAATTGAATTCATTTGTGTCCGTGCAACCGCCGATGAA
>DATGJE010000026.1:0-3171 GCA_035295305.1 Candidatus Acidiferrales bacterium
TTCCGGTAGTCGAAAATGCCGGACGATGTTCTCCACCACGACGATCGCGTCATCAACAAGGATGCCGATGCTGAAGATAAGCGCGAACAAGGTCACCCGGTTCAACGTGTAGCCGTACAAATAGAAAATGGCGAGCGTGAGGGCCAGCGTGACGGGAATGGCAAGCAGTACGACCCCCGACTCGCGCCATCCCAAAGCGAGCGCGATGAGCAACGTGACCGACAACGTGGCCAACAACAGGTGCTTCAGCAATTCGTCCGATTTGTCTTTGGCAGTCTCACCATAGTTACGTGTGACGGTAAGGTTCAGGTCTGGCGGCAGCACATTTCCATGCAGCTCTTCCACCCGCTTCAGAATGCGCTGTGAGATCAGAGTCGCATTCGTGCCTTTGCGCTTGGCCACGGTGATGGTTACTGCCGGGAAATCGCTTGCAGTGTCCGCACCTGAGACCTGTTCTGGAGTGCGCGCGCCGCCGGCGCCAAACAAGACATAATTCGCAGGCTCCGCCGGGCCGTCTTCAATTTTCTGCACTACGTCTCGCAGATAGACAGGATGAGCATTGTGAACTCCCACCACTACCGGATCCAGGTCTTCTGCGCGGGTAAAAAAGTATCCAGCCTCTACCTGAAATTCGTGGTTATCGTAGGCAAAGTCACCCGCCCGGTCGCGAACATTGGCTGCTTGCAATTGATTGACAACCTGGCCAGGCGTAAGCCCGTAACCGGCCAGCTTGCTCGTATCCAGAACCACTCGGACGGCGCGCGGCTGGCCGCCGATGATGCTGGTCTCAGATACGTCATCACTCTGCTTGATGGTGTGCTCCAGCTCCCCCGCTATCAAGCGAAGTCGGTAGGCATCGTATTTCGCGCCCCAGAGCGTCAACGCCAGGATGGGAACATTGTCGATGGACTGGACTTTGATAATGGGCTGCGAGACGCCGGGTGGAATCTTGTCAAAATTCGAATACAGCTTGTTGTAGGTTTTGACGATCGCATCTTCTTCTTTGGTGCCCACATAGAATCGCACGATCACAATGCTCATACCGGGATGGGAAATGGAATACAGGTACTCGACTCCCGGAACTTCGCGCAAGAGCCTCTCCATGGGAATGCTCACACGCTGCTCGATTTCCTGCGGAGTAGCGCCGGGCATCTGCACCACAACGTCCAACATAGGGACAACGATCTGCGGTTCTTCCTCGCGTGGCGTCAACCAGACGGCCATTGCCCCAAGAAGCAGCGCCGCAACAATCGCGAGCGGTGTCAGCTTCGACTCAATAAAGGTGAACGCGATGCGTCCTGCCAAGCGAAGGCCGCTCATTTCTCCGCTCCGATCCGCTTTCCGGCCAATTCACGGCCGCCAGGATCCGAAACGATCCGGTCACCGGCACTGAGCCCGGAGAGGACCTCAATACCTTCCGTCCGCTCTCTGCCCAGGGTCACGTACCGCAGATCAGCAAGATTGTTATCGCGCACGGCATAGACGCTCTGAAGTTGTCCGTGCTCCAACACCGCGGTGCGCGGGATGAGGATGGCTCGTTTCTGTCCGCGCGAAAATTCCGCATGTCCATACAGACCGGAGCGGAGGTTTGCATTCGCTGGGAGTTCCACCTTGACGATAAAGCTGCGCGTGGCAGGATCGGCTGCGGGGACGATCTGCACTACTTTGCCGGTCAGGGGCTTACCCTCGAGGGAGTCCAGCCGCACAGGAACGATTGCTCCCATCTGCGCAAACTTAAGATCGCGTTCATCAAGGCTGGTTTCCAGCCGGTAACGACCTGTGGCCTCAACGGTGAGTAAGGGCATACCGGGCGAGGCCAGCGCTCCGGGATCGACTTGGCGCTCCGTGACCATGCCATCAAACGGCGCCCGAATGCGGGCACGGTCCAGGATAATACTGGCTTGTTGCAATCCTGCGGCTGCCTGCGAGCGCACGGAGACCGCCGCGTCATGGCGCGCCGTGGCAGACTGCACGCGCGCATTGATTTCGTCGAATTCGTGCGGGCTGATGGACTTTTCGTCATACAGCTTCTTCAAACGCGCAAACGTGGCCTGGGCCAAAACGCGTTCAGATTCAGCAGCTGCGACTTCATGATCCGCCGCCATGAGTGCGGCTTTAGCTTGTTGGACGCCCGCGCGCGGCTGCATGTCCTCCAGGACGGCCAGGGTTTCGCCTTGCCTCACGGTGTCGCCTTCGCGGACATGGATTGCCGTGACGCGTCCCATGACCTCTGCCGATATCTGGGCGGCACGCGCAGCTCTCACGGTCCCGACGGCCTCGAACGAATCCGGCACGGTCTGCTGCTGCACCCGGAACAGTCTGAGCCCGCCAACTGTTTCCGGCGTGTTGGCGATGACTGTGTGATCGGACGAGCATCCGGAAATCGCAAACAGAAAAGCAAAAAAGGCGATCGGCAAGGACTTTGTCAATTTCATGGTGTCACCACCGGTGATTGAGAATTCAACGAATCCGCCGCCAGTTCTCCCGTAGCAAGTTTTAAAGACGCGTAGCTGATGAGGCTGCGATACACAGCCTGCCAATAGCTCGTGCGAGCCGCGCGCTCCGCATCTTCGGCACGCAGCAAGTCTGTGATGGTGGTCATCCCCGCTCCGTAGCGGTTGCTCACGATGCGCAAGCCCTCTTCCGCTTGAGCGATTGTGGTTTTTGTGACCTCCAGCATTTGGCGGGCGCTATCGAGATCGTAGTATGCGCGGCGGACCTCGAGACGTACCCCATCTTCGGCCGCTTGTTTCATGGCACTTATGCGATCGAGGTTGGCGCGTGCGCGGGAAACCGAAGCTGATTTCTGGCCTCCGGAAAAAAGATCAAATTGCAGCTCGGCTCCCGCCGCCCAATTGTTGCTCCCATTGGCAAAGGGAGAGACATTATCTAATTCGGAATCGGCAAAGACGTTGATACGCGGGCCAAAGGAAGACTGCGCAGCGTGCAAGCCTTCGTCGCCCGCTTTCACCTCGGCTGCGATTGCCTTCAGATCGGAGCGCCGGTGAACGGCGTGATTCTCAGCCTGGGAAAGTGGAGTTGCCGGCCAGGAGCGCTCAGCAAGTCGGTCGGTGAGCTGATATAGACGATCGGCGTCAACTTCCATGGCTAGACTGAGTTCGGTGTTCGCGAGGGCAAGTTGGTTGCGCGTGCGCACGAGTTCCTGCTGCC
>DATGJE010000027.1:0-5712 GCA_035295305.1 Candidatus Acidiferrales bacterium
TTCGTGCCGAACGAAAGCGCCTGCTGCGGCGTGGCGCCAAAGCGCACGTCGGTCATGATTTCGTCGCGCACAGTTCCCTTGCCCGGCTCGTAACTCTGATCCGAACCTGCTGCGATTTTCACGCCGGTACTGAGGGCGACTTTAAATCCTTGCAACTCGCCCTGCCAAATTAAATTCGCTTTGCGAATCGCGTAATCCGCCATGTGCATTTTCGGCCCGTTCTCGACGATGTTGTTTGCGATGTAGAGCGTCGGCGTCAAATAAACGCCATGGTCCTTCATGTAATTTGCCGCGTCCTTGTCGAGCCCCGCGCCATGCTCGATGGAATCGACGCCCGCGTGCAGCGCGGCCCAAATCGTCGGGAGATTTTCATCGTGCGCCGCCACTTTCACGTGCGCGGCGTGCGCCTGCTCGACGATCACCTTAAGTTCCTCCGGAGAAACCTGTTCCGCCAGCGGCGAATCGAGAGGCGAGAGCACTCCGCCGGACGCGAGAATCTTGATCACGCGCGCGCCATACTTGAGTTGCCAGTGAACGGCGGCTTCGGCGTCGGCGGGAGAATTGATGTATCCATTTTCCGGCGTGTAGAAATTCTCAGGCGTAAGGTCAGGCGGGAAATCATAGAAGTCGCCGTGACCACCAGGAATTGAAATCGCGTGCGCCGCGGGAACCAGATGCGGCCCTGGAATTGTGCCCTCTTCGATGGCGTCCTTGAGAGCCACGTCGACAAAGCCACCGCTGCCTAGCACTCGCGCGGCCACGACGCCCGAATCGAGCGCGTATGCCATCGCTTTTGTGGCGCGAATCGTCGCCAGCGGCAACGAAGGATATTTCCCGCGCGGGCCCGTCCAGATGTGAATGTGCGCGTCGATCAGTCCGGGAATGCATGTGTATTTAGAGAGGTCCTGCTGCTGCGCTCCGGCTGGCGCCGTCAAGCCGCGCCCCACCGCGGTGATTTTCCCCGACATGATGATGACGTCGCCGTTGTCAATTGGCGGCTGGTCCGCGGCGGCGATTAATTTTCCGCAACGCACAAATGTCGTGTTGGACTTCGCCGCGGCATTCACTGGCATCGCGTCTGAATCTTGCGCCATCGCGCACCGCGTCGCACACACCATCAGCACCAGCACACCAAGAATTGCGATTCCCCGCTTCATCATTCTTTCCCCCTAAACTCACTGGATATTTCGGCACACTTTGATTGTTCTAGCCGTCTGCGCGTCTCGCGCCTACGCGGAAGTCGCGGAAGGTTATTCCGGACGCTGCGCCATGTCAATGCGAAGCTCCGGCAGAGTGCGAATTCCGCGATTGAACAAACTCCGCGAGCGTGATATGCAATGGCGCGGAATGCGAACAGCGTTTTTATAACTCCGCCGATGGGAGAACCACATTGAAGACCCGGATTTGTCGCTTCGCATGGATGCTATTCGCCGCCGCTCTGATCCATCCCGGCGCGGTTTTCGCGCAGGCCGGTCGCGCCAGCGCGCCCGCGCAAACGTGGCCCACGGACGAAGGCGATTTTATTGTTCACGATTTTCATTTTCGTGATGGTGAGACGCTGCCCGAGCTGCGTCTGCATTACACCACACTGGGCGCGCCGCAACGCGATGCCAGCGGCCACGTGACGAACGCTGTGCTCATCATGCACGGTACCGGCGGCACAGGGCACCAGTTCCTGCGCTCCGTATTTGCGGGCGTGCTTTTCGGTCCGGGACAATTGCTCGATTCCTCGAAGCATTTCATCATTCTTCCCGACGACATCGGTCACGGAAAATCGAGCAAGCCGAGCGACGGCATGCGCATGAAGTTTCCGCGTTACGATTACGCGGACATGGTGACGGCCGAATACGATCTGGTCACCGAAGGCCTGCACGTAAATCATTTGCGTCTGGTGATGGGCACGTCTATGGGCTGCATGCATACGTGGATGTGGGGCGAGGCCTATCCGCAGTTTATGGACGCACTGATGCCCCTTGCGTGTCTGCCAATCGAAATCGCGGGACGCAACCGCATGACGCGCAAAATGATCATGGACTTGATTAAAGCTGACCCTGCGTGGGACGGCGGCAATTACAAAACGGAACCCGTGAACGGGCTGCGCGCCGCCCTCGATGTGGAAATGCTGATGGTCAGCACGCCGCTTTACTGGCAAAAGGAATATCCAACACGAGAAGCTGCGGATGCGTATCTCGAAAAATCATTGCAGGATAGGCTGAAGAATCTCGACGCCAACGACATGCTCTATGCATTCGACGCGTCGCGCACTTACGACCCGTCGCCAAACCTCGGAAAAATACAAGCGCAGCTGCTCGCGATAAATTCCGCAGATGATTTCGTCAATCCGCCCGAATTGCATATCGACGAACAACTGATCCACAAAGTCCCGCACGGGCATTTCGTTCTGCTGCCCATCACCAACGAAACGCGCGGCCACGGGACTCACACGCTCGCCGCCGTGTGGAAGAACTATCTCGCTGAGCTCCTGCGAGACAGCGCGCATTGAAATCTCATCCCGCTCTATAGTGGAATAAGTTGGCATTACGGTCGATTTGTGTTTGCGGCCAGCAACACTACTGTCTATAATTGAACATGCAAGCAGTTTCCGACCCCCGGCCTTCGCAGCGATGCTGCGTCAAGACTCAGAGCTTTTCCCGAGAGCCATAGCGTGGAATTCGAACGCAGGCAACACGAAAGACAGAAACTTTATTCGCCGGAATATTTCGACATGGGCGCCGAAAATGGCGGCATGATCGTGGATATCAGCGAAGACGGCTTGGGATTTCAAGCCGTAGGCCGCGTTGAGAAAGGGGCCGAGCTCGAGGTTTCGTTTTCGCTGAGCGCCGGATATCGCATTTCGGCGCGGGCGCGTATTGCATGGGTTGGGCCAAAAGGAAATTCCGGCGGCACAACGTTCACCCGCCTTCCCGCCGATTCGCGCAGCATCATTCGCGAGTGGGTGACGAAGACCGCGGAAGCAGAGGCGGCGCGTGAAGCGGCGGCCGCTGTCGAAGCAGAAATTACCGCGCCCGAAAGTGGAACTGAAGAACGTCCCCTGATTATCGAGCGCATCGAGAGTCCTCGCGCTCCGCTGCCCGTCCCGACCGCTCCCATGGAACTCGCGCCCGAAACGCCTGTCGCCGCGGAACCGCTCATCGAGTCCGTCGAGACACCCGCGCAAGAAGCCATTCAGCCAGAGATTCCAACGGTCGAACCGCTCGCAGCGCAACTTGACGTTTCGTCAACAGCCATTCCGCAGACAGCTATTCAGCAAGATCTTCAGCAAGATGTTCAGCCCGATATTCAGCAGAATGCTGAGCCGGATTTTGGGGCCGCTGCCGAGTCGGTTGGCTTGCCAATCGCGCCGCCGGTTGCAGAGCCGATTATTCAGGAAACGAATCAGGAAGATCTGGAGCCACTTGTTTCGCAAGACGTTCAGCATGATATCCCGCCGACTGCAGACGATGATGTGCAGCGGGATGCTCAAACAAGTGTTGAGTCGGCTTCGCACCCGGATCCTCAACAGAATCTGCAAGCCGAGCAGGATACGCCGCTCGCGCTGCAACCCGAAGTTCACGAGGAATTAGCTGCTTCGTCTGCTGATACCGGCCGTGCTGATATGTCTGCTGGTGATGCGTCGGCCGCAGATACCTCATCGGCAGACAGCCTCCCTCCGGCAAAATCTTTTTCCCCGGGAATGCCTCCTGAAGTTCCCGCGGCAATTGCTTCTGAACTTTCCGCCCAAGCTCCCGAGAACAAGCCGAGCGCCAGACAGATTCCAGCCGCGCCTCCGCGCACCGAGCAGCCGCGACCTTTGTTTCCGCCGCGCGATACACGAGAACTTTTTTCGCGTTCACCCTGGATCTCCGGGCAATCGCTACCCGAGGAAGAGCGCAGCCACAAAGGGCTGATCGCCGCGATTGTGATTTTCCTGATGGTCGCAGCGTCGGTTGCCAGCGTGCCGTATATCCGTTCGCATCGCCAGGAAATTGGCGCGTGGATCGAAGGCATGGGCAGGAGTGTGGCTGGCGCGTCAGCGCAGAATGCGTCTGCGCCTTCGCAGCAATCTGCGCAGCAGCCACCGCGGCAAACTTCGCAAACCCCGCAACCTGTGCCGCAAACCGCGGCCGCGCCACCTTCCAGCACGCCGTCATCGTCAGATGGCCCAATTTCCGCCAACCCATCTTCGCCGGCCACAAAGCCTCCGCAGGTGCCTGCGCCTTCCGCTTCCACGGCAGCGCCCGCGCCGCAACTTCATCCGAGTACCCCTCCAGCCAACGCTGGAGCTGGCGCTGCGCCTCAAAACCCTCCCGTTGCGCCGCCCCTATCAGCGACCGCTCCCGCCACCAGTTCCGCCGGACTTCTCGCGGCCGCGGGCCAAACCGAGTTTCAGCAAGCCCAGAAATATTTGAACGGCACTGGCGGCGTCGCTGCCGATCCCGCCGAAGCTGCCGAATTGTTCTGGCGATCACTGGAAAAGGGGAATACCGCTGCGGCGATTCCGCTCGCCGACCTCTACTTGCAGGGCAAGGGAGTTTCACGGAGTTGCTTGCAAGCGCGAATCTTGCTGACCACCGCCTCCAACAAGGGCGTCGCCGAAGCCATCCAAAAGCTGCGCGAGCTACCCGAAAACTGCGAATAATCACGCTTGCGCTTTATCTTTAGAGTCCCGCGCGCCGAAGAGATCGCGGAGACACATTCGCTCGGACTTGCGCAAAAACCACTCCGCAACGCACCTGTCCCTCCGTACAGTAGCAGGGTCAGTTCCCTTTCCGTATCGTTTGAAGGTGAAGCTCTTGCGCGCGCCCGCTTCGACCCGCACAATTAGGGTGTTGCCGCCGTTTCATTTGTACTTCCGGCGAGCAGCGCGCAAACCTTATTCTGCGTTCGCAGGAGACTTATTTAATGTCCTTGTCTAAAACACTGCCTAGGGCGATTTTGACCGTAGCGGCTGACGAAGCGGAAGATCGCCGCGGCGGCATTCGCTATCAAGTCACCGTCGCCGCCGAAGTCATTGAACTGATTTCAGGCACGCGTTTTTCAACGCGCACCACGGACCTTGGTCCCGGCGGCTGCTTCGTCGACACGTTGATGCCGCTTCCCGTTGGCTCGAGCGTGCGCGTGCGTCTTCATAAAGACAATGTGGCGATAGAGGCTCTCGGCACGGTAACGTACTCGCAGTCGGGCCTGGGGATGGGCGTGGCGTTCGACAACATGCCGCCCGAGCGAGCGCGCGCGCTGGATGCCTGGTTGACAGAACTTACGGCCGTGAAGCCCCCCAGCTTCGATGTTTCCTTTGCGGCGAACCGGACGGCGGGAAAGCAAGAGCAGCATACGCAGATAGCACAACGGCTGGTTCGGCTGCTGGTCAAGCGCGGAGTGATCAGCGACGCTGACGCTGCGGCGCTCCTCAGCGATCCTATTCTCTAATCCTTATTCTTTAGCTTCCGACTTCCCCGTATAATCGAGTGCTGCGTGTTTATTTCTACCTACTGCGATGGCATCGAACACCTTTGCGGATTCGCGAGCTGATAGAGAAACGCGGCTGCTTCAATTCGTTTGTGACGCGACTGGAAATAAATCGGCGCGCGGAAACGTGATTCGCATGCTTGCGGATTACGCATGGCTTGACGCGGACAACGAAATTCTATTTGAAGCAATTCGGCAACTTTTCGCGCAAAGCCCGCGCGACATTCTGGCCCATCTTCCCGCCGA
>DATGJE010000028.1:0-9234 GCA_035295305.1 Candidatus Acidiferrales bacterium
ACCTATGTGCCGCCAGTCTCTCAATCGCCCGAACCTAATTTGGATTTCTCTGCGATGGATAGCGCCATCGCGAACATCCGGAAGAGTACGCAGCGCTACCAGGCGGCATTCACCAGGGCGGAACAAACCGACGCTTCCTCACCTTCGTTCGAAGCCGTCAATCGCGCCCTGATGCAAACCGAGCGGGATCTTCTTAGCTCCGAAGGCTTGCCCGGACGGCCCTGGTACAGAAATGAACTTTATGCTCCCGGCATTTTTACCGGCTACGGCGTGAAGACTATTCCTGGCGTTCGCGAAGCGATCGAGCAGAAAAACTGGCAGCAGGCAACGGAGCAAATAGCAATTGTGGCCGGAGTCCTGCAGAAAGAAGCGGATGCCATCAACACAGCTGCATCGGCTCTCGAATCCGCTGCGCACTGATGTAGTGGGAGAAAGAAGAGCGACCAGAACAATCAGCTAAAGTTCGCGGCGACCTTCCATCGCCTTCATCATGGTCACCTCGTCGGCGTATTCCAAATCGGAGCCGACGGGGATGCCCATGGCGATGCGCGTCACGCGCACGCCGAGCGGCTTGATCAGCTTCGACAGGTAAACGGCGGTCGCCTCGCCTTCTGCGGTGGGGTTCGTCGCGATAATGATTTCCTCCACCGTGCCGCCTTTAAGCCGCTCAATCAAACTTTTGATTTTGAGTTGTTCCGGCCCGCGGCCCTGCAGCGGCGACAACGAACCGCCCAGCACGTGGTACATCCCGTTGTACTCGCGCGTTTTTTCCACGGCGGAAATATTCGGTGCTTCTTCCACCACGCAAATCGTTTTCTTATTTCGCGTTGCGCTCGTGCAGAAAAAACACGGATCCGTATCCGTGATGTTGTTGCAAACGGAGCACTCGCGAATTTTCTCTTTGGCCTCGCGAATCGCATCGGCAAGAGCCAGCGCTTGCTCGCGATCCGTTCGCAGTAAATAAAACGCGAGCCGCTGCGCCGTCTTCTGTCCGATTCCCGGCAGATGCTTCAATTCGTCGATTAAGCGCGTGATCGATGGGGCAAAATCGGGCATCAGTAATCCACAAACTTGGACAAAAGTATTTTGCGGGTGGAAATAAGCTGCAAATAGATATGTCTGCGCTGCGTCCGGTTCAGAAAAGCCCCGGAATGCGCAAGCCGGCCACTCCCGGAAGATTTCCGGCCATGTCCTTCACTTGCTTGGCAAGTTCTTCATCCACGCGGCGCGAGGCTTCATTGACCGCGGCGAGAATTAAATCCTGCAACATTTCCTGGTCTTTCCCGGCGAACACGTCCGGCTCGATCTTCACTTCGGTCAGCTGCTTCTGGCCATTCATCTTCACGGCTACCATTCCGCCGCCCGCCGTCGCTTCCGCGTGGATCTCTCCCCGCTTCTGCTCCAGGTTCTGCTGCATCTGCCACAACTGAGACATCATTTGTTGCAGAGCTTTGACTTCCATTTCAGTCCTCGCTTCGCCGCTTGACGTCTGAAATCTGGCCGCCGAAGCGCTCCAGCATGGCGCGCACAATCGGATCCTCTTCGAACCGCGCGCGCATTTCCGATGCTCGCGGCACTGAGCTCCGGCTGGAATCGAGTTTAACACAAACGCGGAGTGGTTGGCCCATCACGCTGCTTAGCACGGTGCGCAACTTCTCCATAGGGTCCCGCGCCTGCAACATCTCGGCGAGCGCGCGGCTCTCCGGCGGAAAATATAAATTCATTTCGCTGCCTTGCAGCTCCCAGCGGCTCGCATGTTCCACCATGGACCACAAAAATTTCTGTTGATTGCGCAGCGCGGATTGGATTGACTCGAGCTGCGCAGCCGCCAAGCCGCTGAATTGACTCTCCGCAATCTTCGCAATCACGCGCGGCGCAGAAATTGGCATTGGACCCGACTTTTCCGTGATGCCAGCTTGCACGATCGGCGCTCTTAAATTCTCAACCGTTCCGGACGCAGCGGCCGCTTGAAATTTCTTTTCACTCGCTCCGCCATAACCAGACGAGGGAATCGCGGGAGCCGACACGGAACGCGCTGGCGTCGTATTGCGTACCGTTGCGGGCCTGGCGCTCGATTCGCCGCGCAATTCCGCCAGAACTTCCTCGAGCGGCGCAAGCCGCGCCGCATTCACCAGCCGAAGCAGGCCCAACTCCAAATGCAAACGCGGATCCGGCTTCCGTCGCAAATCTTCATCAGTGGCGAGCAGGATCTGGAAAAATCTTGTCAAATCTTCTTCGGCAAAAAGCGTCGCCTGTTTCTCCAGTCGTGGACGCTCGTCTTCCGGCGCCGCAATCAGCGGCGAATCCGCGCCGGAAACTTTCGCGACCAGCAAATTGCGCACGTGGCGTATCGCCTCTCGGCAAAAATGTTGCAGGTTGTGTCCTTCCGCATGCAGTCGTTGCACCAGCGTCAGCGCGTGTTCGGCGGAATGATTCGCAATCGCTTCCACCAAATCGTCGAGCACATCTTCAGCGACCACGCCCAGAAGCTCGCGCACTTGCGCATCAGTGATCTTGTCGCCGGAATACGCAATCGCTTGTTCAAGCAGCGAAAGGCCGTCGCGCACGCTCCCTTCCGCCGCACGAGCCAGCACGGCGACGGCTCCCGGCTCAATCTCCAATTTTTCTTCTTTAGTGATGTGCGCGAGCGCGCCGGCAATTTCTTGAAATGTCAGCGAGCGAAATTGAAAAAGCTGCGCGCGCGACTTGATGGTGTCGGCGAGTTTTTCCGGCTCGGTCGTCGCCAAAATAAAAACGACTTTCTCCGGCGGCTCTTCCAGAGTCTTAAGCAATGCATTGGAGGCTTCATCGGTAAGCTGATGAGCTTCGTCCAGGATTACCACTTTGTAGCGGCCCGAAGCGGGGGCGTAGCGTACCATCTCGCGCAATTCTCGGATTTGATCGATGCCACGATTCGATGCTGCGTCGATTTCGAGCACATCCAGCGAACCGCCCGCCGTGATTTCGCGACATGCATCGCAGACGTTGCACGGCTCGGCCGTCGGCCCATTCACGCAATTCAGACATTTCGCCAAAATACGCGCCGTTGTGGTTTTGCCGACGCCGCGCGTGCCGCAAAAAATATACGCGTGCGCCAGCCGGTTCTGGCAAATCGCATTTTCCAACGTTTGCGTAACGTGCCGCTGCCCGACGATCTGCTGAAATGTTTGAGGCCGCCACTTACGCGCGATCACTTGATAAGCCATGAAGTTTTTTAGGTTCGCCTCGTGTGTGGAAGGAACTTCGGGTGATCCGCGGCGCACGAAGCTGATCCGCTACCGTTGCTCCCTTCCGGGCCTGGCGGGGTTTGCGGGGAATCGTCGCACAGAGCCCGAAGTTCCACCGATGTGCGAACAATCTTCCTGCCGCGTTTTGCGCAGCGCAAATTTTGCTCGCTGTCGCGAGTCTAGCATACCGCCCGCGCACGCGAAAGCCGCGCGATGTTACGTCCGACGCAGGTAATTATCGAGAATTTTCAATGGAGAGTGAAGCGATTGCGATTCAGGAAAAAACGGGCAGTTATCTGGGCCCTTTATCAACTTTCTCAGCCGGCCCGCGCTGTTTTATCACTGCCGCTCCAGCGCAGCAGGCGCGCTTCAGGCGGTTTGCTTGGGATCGACCCGCTTCGGAAAGGCAACGAGCCAAATACTCTCCGGCTGCAGCTTCGCGGCTCCGACGAGCCAGCGCTTCTGGTCCTCCACCGCGCGAGCGATTTGATACAAGAACGGGCGTCCGAAGTTATCCTTCGCGTATTCCTTCATCATCACCTTGATGGCAACGATGCCGCCACGCGGTACCTCGCGCTGTAAGCGGAAGCAACACCCGCTCTCGCTGATGTCGACCGTCGTCGTGAGTTCCTGAAAGAATCGTGCATCCGTGCCGAAACCCGTAACCTCTATCGGAACCGAAAGAGGCAGTCGCGACTCGCTACGGCGGTCCTGGTTTGCCTGGATTCCGAGTTCTTCCCAATTGACTTGCGCCCGCATTTTCTGGCCTCTCGCTTGGTAAGAGGCAGGTCAGCAGCCATATCGGCGGCGGAGCTATGTCATTGACGGGAAAGGGAACCCCAGAGCGGTCGAGTCGGTCTCTGTAACGCGTGCCGATACACATGTGTTGTTGCGGTACACCTGGTTCACGGGCATTAGAGGTAGGGGATTACGCGGCATTTTTTGACGCCTGCCGATGTTCGCGCTTCAGAAAACGATACAGACTGGTTCGGCCAATGCCCAACACCTGCGCCGCGCGCACCCGGTTTCCCGCGCACATTTCAAGCACTCGCTTGATATGGATTCGGCGCACTTCGTCGAGCGGCAAAGGCCGCCAATTTTCTTCTGCCGGTCCGATATTTCCGGTCGGCCGCCGAAGATTGCCGGGCAGGTCATCCACGTCGATGAATTCGTTCGTGGCCGTGATCGCCGCGCTCGATATGACGTTTTCGAGCTCCCGGACATTGCCCGGCCAATCGTGATGCAGCAGAACCATTTGCGCGCGCCTTGTCAGCCCCTGAAACGTCTTTCCGTATTCGTCGCTATATTTTTTCAGGAAATAGCGCACTAGGATCGGAATATCTTCCGCGCGCTCCGCCAAGCCGGGCACATGAATTTCAAGTGAACTAAGCCGATAGAAAAGATCCTCCCGGAAACGCCCGGCGAGAACTTCGCTGCGGAGATCACGGTTCGTTGCTGCGATGATGCGTACGTCTACTTTCATGACTTCCGGCGAACCTATGCGCTGGATTTCACGATTCTGAATCACGCGCAATAACTTCGCCTGCATTTGAAGCGATGTTTCGCTGACTTCATCGAGGAACACTGTGCCGCCATTCGCATACTCGAATAGGCCGGGCCGCGTTTCCGTTGCGCCAGTGAACGCGCCGCGCATGTGGCCGAATAGCTGGCTTTCGAGGAGCGTATCCACCAAGGCCGAGCAATTGCATACGGCAAACCGCTGTTGTCCCACCGGACTCATCTGGTGAAGCGCGCGGGCCACCAATTCCTTCCCTGACCCAGTGGGACCGCTGATCAGCACATTTGTGTAGTGCTTGGCGATTTTTCGCGCCATGTCCAGCATCTCGAGCATGGCAGGGCTGCGGCCGACGATGCCTTCAAATTCGAAATTCGACAGCAGCTGTTCGTCAAGCACGCGGATTTGCGACCGCCGCGAAGACACCTCCGCGAGTTCGTCGAGAGACTTCCTGAGCCTGGCCTGGTCGAGGGGCTTGCAAAGATAGTCGTACGCCCCGCGTTTGATTGCTTCAATCGCTGAATCAACCGTGTAGTGGCCAGTGATAAGAATCACCACGACATTGGGATCAAGCTGCAGCGATTTTTCGAGGAAGGTAAAGCCATCCATTTCCGGCATCAGCATATCCACCAGCACCATGCGGCACGCACCTGCCCGCACCTGTGCCAACGCCTCGTTGGGATGGGTAGTCCCGTTCGCCGGATAACCCAGGCGTTGCAATCTCGCTGTCGTGGCTTCGACCAGATCTGCCTCATCGTCCAAAACGCAAATCGACAGATCTTGTCGAACCAATTCAGCGACAGGCTGTTCAGTGATGGCTGCCATCCCGCTGGTACAGGCACGGCGCGTGCCATAACGTTCGCGCACGGCACACGTTGAGCGCAAGTTATTGCCACGGAAGCCGAGTAAATTCAAGGAAGGCAATCCGCTGCGACTGAGAGGGTTATCGTGATGTGATTCGTTTCGGTACAGCGCTTTGGTCAGCCTTGGTGAGCTTGATGCAATGAATTGACCGGCTTTGGAACTAGGAGAGTGTTTCAAATCCGATTCTCAGTGTCAAAAGGGAACGCGGAGCTGCGCCATCCTCGCGCGGGTATTTGCCCCAGCCGCGCTAGTTCTTCATGTGGTCAGCCAGAGAAACGTTCAATTTGCCCAGCAGTGTCTGTCGCGGATGGCGCTGCATCAACTGAATTTCTCGTCCTTCGTCTGAGAATTTTGCGTTTATTGTTGCGACTTGATAGGTGACAGGACTCGTACGATCTGCCGTCTGCCCGTCGGACAGGCGGGCGAACACCAGCGCTCCAACTCGCAGTGGAGCGTGAAGCAGCACTTTCCGGCTGCCATCGTCACACCTGCGGAGCACGGTCTTCTCAACAAAAAAGTTCTCGGCCAAATCCCATCCGGAAATCTCGACTGGGCGACTTGATTCTTCTGTTTCCAGCGGAGCCATCAACCTACCTCCACTGGTTAGAAAAGCAGAACGAGTGCCAAAGTTGGCGTCTGGTGTTTCGCTGAGTTGCAAGGAGTTACCGCGGCGTCTACAAGTCACAGCATCGCTGCGCGTATCGCAAATCAGTACAAATGTGCTGGTTTGAATCAAACGGAGTGCCTTTAAGTGGCTTTTCCTGGATCGGCGAAAAATAGCCAACGTACTTCAGTGGTAATGCACGCCCGGATAATAAAGGAGGTTAAGCGCGAGCGGATAAACGAAGCCGAAAATCTTGTCGTAGACGAACCAGGCGATGAGAAGCCCGGCGAATCCGAGTCCCGAGAAAGTGCTGGCCATGAATCGTCGCGCGGTGTTTTCGCTCATCAGCACTGTAATACCGTTGTGTCCATCCAGCGGCGGGAAGGGAAGCAGGTTGAATGTGCCGAGCAGAAGATTCAGCACAAACAGGATACTAAGTGCCGCGGCCGCCAGTTGTGCCCCGCTGCTCGCGGTATTCGTGGCCTGAGCGATTTGCGCGTATGACGATATGCTCTCGGGCGCGCGGAAAGCCCCCATTGCCACGCCCACGCGGATTGCAATTGCCCCCGCGATCATTAGGATAAAATTGGCCGCGGGTCCCGCCAGTGCCATCCATGCCGCTCGTCGTGGGTGGCGTTGCGCCCACACAGGATCATAGGGCGCGCTGGCCCAGCCGATCATCCAGGGAGGATGAGTGAGAAAATAAGACGCAATAGGCACAATCACCGTGCCGAACAGCTCTCGCCGGATGTGCGGCAATGGGTTCAGGGATGCTTGTCCTCCGTGGAAGGCCGTGGGATCGCCACCCAGTTTACCCGCGAGGGCGTGCGCGCCCTCATGGCACACCGTCGAAAAGAGGAACACTACGTACCAGATAACACCCATGACCAGAAACTGCGCATTCATATGGGCGATAGGTTATGTGCTGCCGCCGCTGAAGGCAAGCCGCTCGTGTTTCTAGGGTGTCATCCTGATTGACACATGTGACTAAAGAGACTATCTATCTGCGCGTGGAGGCCCTCTCCATCCTTGGGGAGGGTTGAGGGAGAGACAGAAGTGCCTGAAACAAAGACCCGGAAACCTAGCCGTACTGCGCGTGACCGCGATTTCGAAAACCTGCTCCGGGCGGCTTCGCGCCGCTTCAATTCGCACCCGCTCAAGCACATAAAGCGCGGCCGCCAGGAAACAAAAACGTTGGTTTTTGCAGATTAATCGACTTACCCATTTGCGCCAGAGCGTCGGTCGCGTCAAAACGGGCGGCGCGCGGGTGGATGTGTGCCTCCGAGCCTGGCTCGCGGGTCGATAGATTTGCGGCACACCGACGCCTTCATGCGACAGCGGAGTGTAATTCTGCTCGCTTGGGACGCAGGCCGTTAGGACTTCTTCCTCGGGACTTTCGCGCCCTTCTTTCGCGCCTCGGATAGCCCGATGGCAATCGCTTGTTTGCGGCTCTTGACTGTACCGCCCTTGCCGCCTTTGCCGGATTTGAGGGTTCCCCGCTTTTCACGGTGCACGGCGCTCTTCACACTCTTCGCCGCAGCCTTTCCATATTTTGCCATTTCATCCTCCTAACTCAGATTGATCCTAACGTGGCGCAATTTCTCTCGCTGCGCTCTCCACGGATCTCGCTTCAATTCGCTAGCGTTTCTGTCCTTTTCGTGGCCGCCGTGAGTTCCCGACGGCTCTACAAATTCGAACCGACCGCATCGCCATCATTTAGAGTGTAGACGTGCATGTCTGGTCACTTCGTAGGACCATTTAGGGATTTTTTTGAATCTTGGAGAAGTTCCTTGCAGCACCCGAAATGTGAAGATTGGCTCGAAAACTAGGCCTTAATGTTCGGTAGTCCGGCTTATCAGGATTTGCGTCTACTCAGTCGAAAGCGGTGCCGACTTGGACGGAACCAATTCCTGTGCGGTTTACGAAATGGACTTGGCCTCCGCCTTCGCCTTCTTCTCCGCGCCCTTCACGTCATCTTTGCTCATCTCCGGCTTGAGCACACGAATCGCTGTGCTAAGGCTCATGCCTTTCGCGGTCGTCTGAGGGATGCAAAAGGCTCCTCCGAGTTCCGTGCACTTCAACTGCGCGAATGGAATGTCAAGGTCGCGAGCCGCGAACACTGCATCCTCGAAATCGCGAAGGTTGAGATAGCCCCACGCCGCGCCGAACACCTGAGCGTCCGGCAGCAGCTCTTGAATCTTGGCCGCCAAAGTCGGCTTTCGCTTGAGACTCTCCTCCGCTCCAGTCCCACCGATCGCAAAAACGACAGGAATGGATGTGTCCACTTCGGTGGGCTGCCCGTTTAAGAGGAAGGGTTTATATTTCCACTGCTTGACCGCGTTCATCGCCGCGCGCATCAAAAGTGGAGGGCCAGAAATATACTGGAGCTCCTTAATCGATCCGTCCGGTCCAATGACGGCATGAAGTGTGACCGTACCTTGGACTCGCGCCGCCACAGCGATCGCCGGATAGATCGGAGCCACCTCGTGCTGCAGCATTTTCGCTTCGACGTCGGCAGCGACGCGGATCTGGCCTGGCGGCTCAGTCACCTGCTCCTGTTGAACACCACTGCTGACCGGAGGAGCTTGTACGACTGGCGCATTCGGCTGGCCCATCGCGCCACTAGAGGCTAGCGCTATGAGAACTGCTCCAGCCGCAAGGATGACGACGCGATTCGGTCCCATCCGGCCCTCCAAGGATTATTAGCGCAGCCTCTACGTGTTGCCCAGTATATGCGTACATGCGTTCGCCAGGCGCCTCGCAATCTAAGGTCGTGTTGAGATACGAATATTCCGTCGCACACCGTGCATTTTGAATATCAGGGCCAGTTAGCTCAGCGGCGTTCTGAAAAAGCTCCGGGGCCTGGACTCGAACCAGGATAACCAGCTCCAAAGGCTGGCGGCCTACCAATTAGCCGACCCCGGAAACGCGTGGCCAAACTCAAGAAGTATAATTAATCGCTCGTGATTCCGCCATTCTTCTTAACGAGGGTGAAAAATCAGTGTCCAGACAAAGGGAACCTG
>DATGJE010000029.1:0-4208 GCA_035295305.1 Candidatus Acidiferrales bacterium
ACTCGTCCCATTTTCAGTTACTTATGGAGGAGCGATTTAGGCCTCTCAGAAGGTGCGAATCTCTGAACTATGTGGATTGACTCGACTAGCAGTTCGCTCTTGGCGCTTGGCAGAGCCCCAGGGCAGCGACTAGGTACAGTACCTTAGAGAGAGTTCGACCTGCCCCATTCCGCAGTTATCCACATCTTTTTCATACCCTTGGCGGTTGACACATTTTGCTGTTTTCCCTATACTCTTCGGGCTGTATTTGAGGAACTGCTTTAGTGTGGTCGCAGTAGGAAATTCTTCGGTCCCGGAACAGAGCACGAAGGAACGGGAGCGAAGCACGGCCGAAATGGGGCGCCAGCCCCGCAAAGCCGTAAGAGCTTTCCCCATCTTTGCATTGCACTCGCAAGAGTGAAGTAGTTGTGTGGGGCAACGCGTAGTTTCCTTCGGGGTCGCAGTCCGGCTTCTGTTCAGTCACCTCAAATCTGCTGTGCGATGAAATTTGTCGCGACAGCTCAATCTGCGTGCGCGTTTTTTTTTCGCCGCGAGGGCAGCGATGTGGCCGTAGCGCGTTTGAAATTTTGCGCTGCGAACGCCTAAGTGATTTAGCGTCAATCGCCGCAAGTAGTCGGAAGCGCAGTTAGCAAGGGGAGGCAAGAGCGTGCCGACGTTTTCGCAATTAGTTCGTCAGGGCCGGGAGCAAATTCGTACCAAGACCAAATCTCCGGCTCTCGAAGGGTGCCCGGAAAAGCGCGGAGTCTGCGTGCGCGTTTATACGCAGACGCCCAAAAAGCCCAATTCCGCGTTGCGGAAAGTGGCCCGCGCTCGATTGACCAATGCCGCTGAAGTCACCACCTATATTCCCGGCATCGGCCACAATCTGCAGGAGCACTCTATCGTTCTGGTGCGCGGCGGCCGCGTGAAAGATCTGCCCGGAGTTCGCTATCACATCGTCCGCGGCACGCTTGATGCTGCCGGCGTAGAGAACCGCAAGCAGGGGCGTTCCAAGTACGGCGCGAAGCGGCCTAAGACCGCCCAGAAATAAGGAGATTTGAAACATGCCTCGTAAAGGCTGGGTGCTGCGAAGAAAAATTCCGGGTGATGCCGTCTACGGCAGCGACCTGGTCCAGAAATTCATCAGCAGCATGATGTACGACGGCAAGCGCTCCACCGCGCAGAACATCTTTTACACGGCCATGAATACCGTTGGCCAGAAAACGAACGACGACGCGCTCAAGATTTTTAAGAAGGCCATCGAAAACTGCAAGCCGGTGCTCGAAGTAAGGACTCGCCGCGTCGGCGGCGCGAACTATCAAGTGCCCGTCGAAGTGAATCAGTTCCGGCGGCAATCGCTCGCGATTCATTGGGTGATCTTGTACGCGCGCCAGCGGGCAGGCAAGAACATGACCGACAAGCTCACCGACGAATTAATGGACGCGGCGAGCGGCAAGGGCGGAGCAGTGAAGAAGAAGGAGGACGTGCACCGCATGGCCGAGGCCAACAAGGCCTTTGCCCATTATCGCTGGTAAACAAAATATCTCATGGCACGCCAATTCCAACTCGACCGCATGCGCAACCTCGGGATCATGGCGCACATCGATGCCGGAAAGACCACTTCGACCGAACGCATCCTGTTTTATACCGGCGTGACGTACAAGCTGGGCAGTGTGGATGAGGGCACGGCCACAATGGACTGGATGGAGCAGGAGCGCGAGCGCGGCATTACCATCACTTCCGCCGCGACCACGGCTTCGTGGAAGCGCTTCGGCACCGACTATCGCATCAATATTATTGACACGCCCGGCCACGTGGATTTCACGGTCGAAGTCGAGCGTTCGCTGCGCGTGCTTGACGGCGCAGTCGCAATTTTTGATTCGGTCGCCGGTGTGCAGCCGCAGACGGAAACGGTCTGGCGTCAGGCGGACAAGTATCGCGTTCCACGCATCGCGTTCGTCAATAAGATGGACCGCGTCGGCGCGGATTTCGACCATGTGATTCGCACCATGCGTCAAAGGCTTTCGGCCCACCCCGTCCCGCTCCAGTTTCCACTCGGCAAGGAAGACACTTTCATCGGCGTGATTGATTTCATCGAGGAGCGCGCGATTGTCTGGAAGGACGAATCGCTGGGCGCTGAATTTGAATATATCTCGCTTGATCAGCTCTGGGATCCAGAATTTCAGAAGTCGCGCCCGGATGTTGCGGCGGCCATTAAGTCCTCGGCGGTAAGCCCTGAATTTTACAAAGAGCATCGCGAAAAGGTCGTCGAGTATATTGCCGAACACGATGACGCCGTGCTCACCAAATACCTTGCCGAGCATAAGCTCGAGCCCGCGGAATTGCGCGCATCGGTTCGCCGCTCGACCTTGGCTTTGAAGCTCGTTCCCGTGCTTGCCGGCTCTGCCTTCAAGAATAAGGGCGTGCAGCCGCTGCTCGACGCCATTGTGGATTACTTGCCGTCACCCGCGGACGTTGCGCCGGTGGAAGGCATTTCGCCGGACACGGACGAGCCGGAATTGCGGCGTCCCGCCGACGATCAGCCATTCGCGGCGCTCGCGTTCAAAATCATGTCCGACCCATACGTCGGCCATTTGACTTATATCCGCGTTTATTCCGGGGTCTGCAAGACGGGCGCGACGGTTTATAACGCCTCGAAGAAATCGCGCGAACGCATCGGCCGTTTGCTGCGCATGCATGCGAACAAACGCGAGGAAATCGATGCCATTGATGCGGGCGACATCGCCGCATGCGTGGGCTTGAAGAATGTTTCCACCGGAGACACGTTGTGCGACGAAGACAAGCCCGTCGTCCTCGAAGCCATTGAATTTCCCGCGCCTGTCATTTCAGTCGCGATTGAGCCAAAGACCAAAGCCGACCAGGAAAAAATGGGCAACGCCCTCGCGCGGTTGGCACAGGAAGATCCGACCTTCCGCGTGCATACCGAGCCGGACACGGGCCAGACGCTCATCTCCGGCATGGGCGAATTGCATTTGGAAATCATTGTCGACCGAATGATGCGCGAATTCAGCGTGCAGGCCAATGTGGGCCGGCCGCAGGTCGCCTACCGCGAAACGATTGTGAAGTCGGCGCCCGCCGAAGGGCGTTACATTCGCCAGACGGGCGGCCGCGGCCAATACGGCCACGTGAAATTGACGGTTCATCCGCTGCCGAATGCCAGCCATGAGGACATGCGCGAGCTTTCGACCGACGAGCTCGACGAGTTGTCCAAACAAGTCGCGGGCAAGGGCGGGAAATGGCGCTTCGACAAAGAACATCGTTTGCTTTTCATCGACAAGATCATCGGCGCCGCGATTCCGAAGGAATACATTGCTCCGATCGAAGAGGGCATTAAGGAAGCCATGGAAAACGGCATCCTTGCGGGCTACGAAATGGTGGACATCGCCGTGGTCCTCAACGATGGCAGCTACCATGAAGTCGATAGCTCGGAAATGGCGTTCAAGATTGCGGGCTCGATGGCGTTCAAGGAAGCTTGCGGCCGCGCCCATCCGAAACTGCTCGAGCCCATTATGAAAGTTGAAGTCGTCGTGCCCGAGGAATACATGAGCCAGGTGTTCGGCGATTTGAATTCACGCCGCGCCCAGGTGCAGGGCACGGAAAATCGCGCGGCCAGCACGGTGATTCGCGCGGAAGTGCCGCTGTCCGAAATGTTCGGCTACGCCACGGATTTGCGCAGCCGCACACAGGGACGCGGCAGCTTCACCATGCACTTCTCGCATTACGCGCAGACCCCGGCAGCCGTTTCCGAGGAAGTGGTTTCGAAAGCCACGGGCAAGGTCGCGAGGTAGCGGTGGACGAATTCTGGGACAAGTTTTGGTTCGAGAGAAACGCGAAAGAGTTTATCCGGAGGCTGAAAGCGGGCCATGCAGCCGATTCGCAGGCCACGCGTCAGCATCTGCGGCAAATGATGGAGCGGTTGAATTCACCCGAGCCGGCGAATTTTATGAAGGCCGAGTACCCGAAGTTTTTTAACTGACCAACGAACAAGTACACGCTGAGGAGCTGAGCGAGACATGGCGAAGGAAAAATTTGAGCGCAGCAAGCCGCACCTAAACATTGGGACGATCGGTCACATCGACCACGGCAAGACGACCTTGACGGCGGCGATCACGAAAGTATTGTCGAAGAACAACCCGAAAGTGCAGTTCCGGGCGTTCGATTCGATCGACAACGCGCCGGAAGAGCGCGAGCGCGGCATCACGATTGCG
>DATGJE010000030.1:0-17137 GCA_035295305.1 Candidatus Acidiferrales bacterium
GCGGCGGCTTCAGAGAGCGCGGCGAATGAGGCGCCAGTGCCAGTGATTGTTAACAAAAGATTCCTTCAGAAATATTTTCCGAAGGTGAATCCGCTGGGCCAGCATTTCGGCGAACGCGAAGCCGACCCGGCAAAAGGAGACTGGGCGAGTCCCGGGTGGACAATTGTTGGCGTGGTGAGCGACGCAAAATATCAAGACCTGCGGAGTCCGGTTGAGCCGACGATGTACGTGCCGTCGAGCGGAGGCAATACAAGTTTTGAGTTGCGCACGCGAATGAATCCTACGGCCATCACTCCGATGATACGCGGCGTGGTGAGCCAGATGGACAGCAACCTGCCGATCTTTGATGTTCACACGCAAACGCAGCTGATCGACCAGCTGCTTTTTCAGGAGCGGATGATTGCGCGGCTCTCGGGATTTTTTGGAGTGCTCGCGCTGGTGCTGGCGTGCATTGGATTGTACGGATTGCTTTCATACGAAGTGGCGCGGCGGACGCGAGAAATCGGGATTCGCATGGCGCTGGGAGCGCAGCAGGGGGATGTGCTGCGTTTGGTCGTGGGACAGGGAATTATTCTTGCGATGGTGGGTGCGGCGGTGGGGATCGGTGTGGCGGTGGGCGTGACGCGGTATCTGAAATCGATGCTCTTCAACGTGCACGCGAATGATCCGGCGACGATGATCGCGGTTGCCGTGCTGCTGGCGTTGGTGGCGTTGGCGGCTTGTTACATTCCGGCGCGACGGGCGACGCGGGTGGATCCGATGGTGGCGCTGAGATATGAATAGTCGAGAGTTGATAGTCAATAATCGAAAGTCGAAAGTGAGAAACGAAAAAACGGAACCAGAAAGGCGAATCCTCAAGGGCGAAAAATAAAGCGCAGCTGTGGCGAACGCGGGAAATTCTGTTAGGATGGCGAAAAATTGCCAGGAGGTCCCGCGATGGGGAAGCTCTTGCAGGATGTTCGTTACGGGTTGCGGATGCTGCGGCAGTCGCCGGGGTTTGCAGCGATTGCGGTGCTCACGCTGGCGCTGGGAATTGGAGCGAACACGGCGCTATTCTCGGTCGTCAACGGCGTGCTGCTGAATCCGCTGCCGTACCCGCGTGCGGAACAACTCACGGCGATTTACGGAGAGACGCCGGACGCCACGCAAGGCTACATCACCTACCTGAATTTCCTCGATTGGCAGCGCGAGTCAAAATCCTTTTCCTCGATGGCGATGTACCGGCACGAGGATTACAACCTTGCCGGCAGTTCGCAAGCCCTCCGCGTCAGCGGCTACATGATCTCCGCCGATTTTTTTTCTACCCTTGGCGTCAAACCGATTCTGGGACGCACTTTTCGCGCGGATGACGACCAACTCGGCGCCGCTCCGGTCGTGATTCTCGGCGGAGGATTCTGGCAGCGGCAATTCGGCTCTTCTCCCGGCATCGTTGGCAAATCGCTGGTGCTCAACGGGGCGTCCTACACAGTGATCGGCGTAGTTCCGCCAAATTTTTCGTTTTATGGCCAGGCGTATGACATCTATATTCCGCTGGGCCAGTGGAACGATCCTTCCTTCCGCGACCGACGCATTGACATGAGCGCTCACGCGATCGGGCGATTGAAACCGGGCGTCACGCTCGGTCAGGCGCAAGCAGAGATGAACGACGTGGCGCGCAATCTCGCGGTCGCGTATCCCGAGGCTGACAAAGACGTCGGCATCACTCTGGTTTCCATGAAGCAAGACATCGTCGGGAACGTGCGGCCATTCCTGCTGGTGCTGCTGGGCGCGGTTGGATTTGTGCTGCTGATTGCGTGCGCGAACGTGGCAAATCTTCTGCTGGCGCGCTCGATGGGCAGGTCGCGCGAGTTTGCGATTCGCGCAGCACTGGGCGCCAGTCATTTGCGCGTGATACGGCAGCTTCTTACCGAAAGCATTTTGCTGAGCGGCGTGGGCGGGGCGCTCGGACTCCTTTTAGCATTTTGGGCGACGCATGCGGTACTCAACACATTGCCTGGGGCCTTGCCTCGCGCCAGCGAGGTTTCGCTTGACTCGCGCGTGTTGGTCTTCACGCTCGGCGTTTCTCTTTTTGCAGGAATTGTTTTCGGCCTGGCGCCGGCGTTGAAAGCTTCGCGCGCGAATTTGCAGGAAGTGCTGAAGGAGAGCGGTCGCGGCGCGAGCGGGGCGCGTCACCGGCTGCAGGGAGTTTTCGTTGTCGTCGAGGTAGCGATGGCGCTGGTGCTGCTGGTCGGCGCGGGACTGATGATTCGCAGCCTGGCCGCGCTCTGGCGCGTCAATCCGGGATTCAATCCAAGTCACGCGATCACTTTCAATCTGTCGATGCCGTCGACTTCTGCGACGACTTCGGTGGAAACACGCGCGCGTCTGCGGCAGTTCGACGAGAAAATGTACGCGATACCGGGCGTCGAAGCCGTTTCGGTCACGCTCGGAGCGCGCCCGATGATTCACGACACGGTTTTGCCGTTCTGGGTCGAGGGGGAGCCGAAGCCTGCCACCATCAATGACATGCACCAGGGCTTGTGCTATCTGGTCGAAGGCGGATTTCAGAAGGCCATGGGAGTGACTCTGGAGCGCGGGCGGTTCATCACGGCGGACGACAACGAGCACGCGCCGGTGGTGATCGTCATCGACGACGTTTTCGCGCGCATGTATTTTCCAAATGAAAATCCATTGGCAAGAGCGTTCATATCGCGCTCTTCGGCGTGGAAGCGAAAGTCGTCGGAGTGGTTGGCCACGTGAAGCAGTGGGGACCTAGCGGCGATGCAAAGGCGGCCGTGGAAGCACAGTTCGAGTATCCTTTCATGCAACTTCCTGAAAAGCTGATGCGACTCGCCGCGGACGCAGTGGCCGTGGTGGTGCGCACGCAAGGCGATCCCACTGCGATCATGGGTCCGGTTCGGCGCGCGGTGCAGGAGCTCGACCCGCGCGAAATTATTTACGGCGTCGAAACGCTGGACGAAGTTCTATCCAATTCGTTTGCGGCGCGCAGGCTTTCGATGATTCTTCTCGGGATCTTCGCGGCGCTGGCGCTGGTGCTTTCGTGCGTCGGAATCTATGGCGTGATTTCGTATGTGGTGGGGCAGCGCACACACGAAATTGGAGTTCGCATGGCGTTGGGGGCGCAGCGCAATGACGTGCTGCGGCTGATTTTGGGGCAGGGCGTTCGCATGGCGATGATCGGAGTCGGGATCGGGCTTATGGCGGCGTTGGCGCTGACGCGGCTGATGTCGCGGATGCTTTTTGGCGTGAGTGCTACTGATCCGGTGACGTTTGCAGGCGTCGCCGTCTTGCTTTGCGGCGTCGCGATTGTCGCGTGTTACATTCCGGCGCGGCGAGCAATGAGAGTGGATCCGATGGAGGCGCTGAGATATGAGTGAGGAGGCGAGTTGATAATTGAGAGTTGAAAGTGAAAGTAAAAAGGCCGAAAGCAAGAATCTAGGCTTGAAATGATCGCGAGTTAAGGAGCACAAAGACCCCACCCTTCACAGAAAACGTTCAGGATGGGGCACCCGCAAAAGCGAGACGGTGATGAGTGGCGAGCGAGTTCGTCGTGGATAGTTGATGCCGAGAGTTGAAAGTGAAAGACAAAAAAGCCGAAAGCAAAAATCGAAACTTGAAACGATTGTTAGAAGAGCACAAAGACCCCACCCTTCGCAAACAGCGCTCCCTTCCTGCGTCAGGGCAGGCAGGATGGGGCACCCGCAAAGGCGAGATGGTGATGAGTGACGGGCGGACACGTGTCACTATGCACAGCGGGCAGACCTCACATCAGCCCGCACAGAACGCGGGCGGGAACCTTCGAGGTTCAGGGCAGGCGTGAGCTGCTGGAAAAAGGAGCTGGAAGGCCCCACCCTCTGTAGAGACAACCGCAGCGCTAAAACGCGCCTCACAGACAACGTTCCCTTCCTGCGTCAGGACAGGCAGGATGGGGCACCCGCCAGTTGCGGTGCTTTCCAAAGTTGGGGTGTTGCGTCTGAATACGTAGCGGAGCTGTGGCTGTCGGAGGACCCACAATGAATAGGCTGCTGCAGGACATTCGGTACGGGCTGAGGATGCTGGCGAAGTCGCCGGGATTTGCGGCGGTGGCAGTGCTGACGCTGGCGCTCGGAATTGGCGCGAACACGGCGATTTTCAGCTTGATTGACGCGGTGATGCTGCGTTCGCTGCCGGTGGAGAATCCCTCGCAACTGGTGCTGCTGAATTGGACGGCGCGCCACCAGCCCGACGTCCACGAGTACATGTCCTCGGGCGACTGCGGCGACAACCTCGGATTCGGACAAAAGTCCGCGCACAATCCATCCGGGTGCTCCTTTTCGGAGCCGATGTTCCGGCGGATCGCCGAGACAAATGCGTTTTCGGGAGTCGCGGCGTTCGCCAATTCCGGGCGTCTGGATTTGACGGGCAACGGAGTGGCGAGCGTTATCAATGGGCAAGTAGTTTCGGGAGATTTTTTCCACACCCTGGGCGTGAAGGCAGCGGCGGGCCGCGTGTTCGAGGCAAGCGACGATTCGCGGTCGGCGGCGCCGGTGGCGATGTTGAATTATGGTTACTGGCAGAGCGCGTTTGGCGGATCTCGAAGTGTTATAGGCCGCACGATTGAGTTGAACAACGTTCCATTCACGATTGTTGGCGTGGCCGAAGCGCGATTCACGGGAGTCTCTCCGGGCAGCGACTACGATGTGTGGCTGCCGCTCTCCAACGAGGAAAAAATCGATCCGCGGGCGCAAATCCGCGACCGGTTAGGGATGGCCAAGCGTCAAGACGATGTCGCTTCGTGGTGGCTGACGATTATTGGCCGGGTCAAGCCGAACACACCTGTCGCGGAGACGCAGGCGATTGTCAGCGGCGTCTTTCGCAACGAGATGCTTCATGGGACTGTGCCGATGTTTCACGGCGGCGAAATGGGAGGAGGGCCGGGTCCGCGACCGGGAGGACCAGCGGGCGGCGGAATGGTTCGCCAGCAAATCGTTATGGGAGGAGGACCGGGTCCCGGCGCCGCGCCCGGCGGCAATGCGCCGATCGGTGCGGCGCCACCTCAAATGGCGCAGGGGAAGGGACCGATCGAATTCCATGGGGCGCCTCCGAGCGGCAATGTACACTTCGGTGCGGCACCCGGGTCGGGGCCGGGCGGGCAGATGCCGCGGTCGGCGGGCAAAAAGCCACTCGTGATGCCTGGGCCGCAAGGAGCAGTTCCTGCGGGCGGGATGCAAGGCGGCGAAAGTGCGAATGGGCCGAAGACGTTATCCATAGCGGCGGACGATCCGGAAATAACTCTGGTTCCGGCGCAAAGCGGGTTGACGGGATCGCGCACGCGGTATTCGGATCCGCTGTATGTGTTGATGCTGGCAGTGGGAATTATTTTGCTGATTGCGTGCGCGAACGTGGCGGGACTGATGCTGGCGCGGGCGACTGCGCGGCAAAAAGAAGTCGCCGTTAGGCTGGCGCTGGGAGCGGGGCGCGCGCGAATCGTGCGGCAATTGCTGACGGAGAGCGTGATGCTGTCGGTGCTGGGAGGCGCACTGGGAATTCTGTTCGCGTATTGGGGCGCACACGCGATTATTTCGTTTGTGTCGAGCAATCAGACGCGGCCGCTGGGATTTGCGACAGGCATCGATATGCGCGTGCTTGGATTTACGGTGGCTGTTTCGTTGGTGACGGGGATTATTTTTGGACTCGCGCCGGCGTTTCGGAGCGCGCGGATTGATTTGACACCAATACTCAAGGATGGCGAGGGAAGTTCCGCGAGCGGCGGACGGGGCGGAAAATGGTTCAGCGTCGGCAACGCGCTGGTGGTGGCGCAAGTGGCGCTGGCAATTGTTGTGCTGGTTGGCGCGGGATTGCTGGTGCGGACGCTCGAGAATTTGCGGAGCGTCGACGTGGGGTTTGATGCGCACAATATCGTGGTGTTCGCAATCGATCCCACGCTCGCGGGCTATAAAAGCGCGCAGGTTGACAGCTTTTACCGAGATTTGCGGGGGCGGCTGGCGGAAACGCCGGGCGTAAAAGCTGTGAGTTACTCGCAGATGCCGCTGCTGAGCGGCGGACTGATGATCACGAGTTTCCACTGGCCGGGCACGCCGCAAGATCAGGAATCCGACGCGGACGACCTTGAGGTGGGCCCGAACTTTTTTGAGACGATGCACATTCCGTTTCTTGCGGGCCGCAACTTCAATATTTCAGATTATGAGCTGGCGGCATCCAATCGCGGACCTTCGCCGACGGCAGCGCCGAGTCCCGTGATCGTGAATCAGACGTTTGTTGAAAAATATCTGGGCAAGGAAAATCCGATTGGAAAACAATTCGGACAATCGCCGGCTGACGCGAATGGACCGGCGAATCCCGGCTATCAAATCGTTGGCGTGGTGCGCGACACGAAATACAACAGTCTGCGGCGAGAAATCCACGCGATGATGTATGGACCACAAGCCGGTGGAGGAGCGTCGTTCGAGGTACGCACGGCGGCCGACCCGCAGGCTTTGCTTCCCGCGATACGCAAAGTGGTGGCGCAAGTGAACGCGAATTTGCCGCTCTTCAATGTGAGCACGGAATCGGAGCAGATTGACCGACTGCTGTTCCAGGAACGGCTGGTTGCACGAGTGTCGGGATTTTTTGGATTGCTGGCGCTGGTCCTGGCGTGCATCGGATTGTATGGATTGCTTTCGTATGAAGTGGCGCGGCGGACGCGGGAGATTGGGATTCGCATGGCGTTGGGAGCGCAACAGCGGGATGTATTGCGGCTCGTCGTGGGGCAGGGAATTTTGCTGGCTCTTGTTGGCGCGGCAGTAGGGATTGGCGCTGCGATTGGAGTGACGCGGTACATGGCGAGCATGTTGTACGACGTGCATGCGAATGATCCTACGACGATTGTTGGAGTGGCGATTCTGCTGACGTTGGTGGCGCTGGCGGCGTGTTACATTCCGGCACGGCGAGCAACGCGAGTGGATCCGATGGTGGCGCTGAGATATGAATAGTTGAGAGTTGACAGTTCATAGTTGAGAGTCAAAGGCGAACAGCAAGACGGAACTCGAAACTCGAAAAACGAAAACGCAAGAATCGCGATGTGTCGTTGCGGCGATGCACCTTTATGACGTCGACTTTCTCTTGGCTGCCAGTTAACAATTCTCGCCACTTGAGGGCACACTCCGTCGCGTTTATGGCGTTGACTTTGCTTTGACCGCCAGTTAACAATTCTCGCCGCTTGCCGGCCCATTCCACGCGGCAACAACGAGGTAAACAACTTGAGCGATATCACAGCGCCTTCGGCGAGCGGCGAACCCGCGGGCAAACGCAAGCTGCTTGCGCCGATATGGCATACCGTCGGCTTGGTCGTTCTGATCTTCGGGACTTCAGCGGCTTCTTATTTAACGTCGCAGCATTTCGTGGGCGCGAGCCCGCAAGCGGCGCCAAATCGCGCGGCAATGTTGGTGACGTATGCAGGAACGCTGGTTCTTGAGTGGGGATTATTTCTTTACGTGTATCTGGGCGAGAAGTTTTCGCGCGGGACGCGTATTGCGGAAAGGATTGGAGGGCGCTGGTCGAGCGCGCGCGATCTCTGGCGGGACATTGCGATTGCCCTCGGGCTGTGGGGGACGCTGGCAGTGACTGGGGCGATCCTCGGTTACCTGCTGCATCCGCAGGGCGGAGCAGTTGTGACAAAACTTTTGCCGCGAGATGCCGTTGAAATGATCGCTTGGGCGCTGCTGTCTGCGTCGGCTGGATTTTGCGAAGAGTATGTGTTTCGCGGATATTTACAGGAGCAGATGCGATTGCTGACCGGCAATGTGTGGGTTGCCGTGGCGCTGCAGGCAATCGTTTTCGGATTTGGGCATGGCTACCAGGGAGTTGCGTTGATGGCGATCATCGTGGTCTATGGGTTGCTGATCGGGGCGACGGCGGCGTGGAGGAAGTCACTGCGTCCGGTGATGTTGGCGCATGGATGGACGGATTTCTTTTCGGGGATGGGATTTTACATTGCGCACGCGTTGCATAAGATGTGAAAGGCGCAGTTGAGTTGATAGTCGAAAACCGAAACCCTGAAAAGGCGAAACCTGAAATACCCCACTCTTCGTAAAAGTCGCGAAGGATGGGGTACCCGCAAAAGCAGGTCCCCTGTCTGCGGCGGGCGTCCTCGCTATCGTTCGCCAGAAGCGGGCGATCCTTCCTCCGTCAGGGCAAGCAGGGCAGGCGGGGATGGCAGCAAAAAAGCAAAGACGAAGGCGAAGCCGCCGGGATTGGCGTTTTCAGCGGATAACCGATGCGCAACGGCATTTCGCCTTAATGTTTGACGCCCGACGCGGGGCGTTTCATCATGTACTTATCTACCTTTCATAACTTCCGATCCACAAAGGTGTATCCATGGCTCAGGCAGCCGTGAAGAACCCTTCCACAGGCAAATCTTACGCGAAGAAAGCGAAAGAGCCTCGCATCCCGAAGAAAATTCGTATCTCCGTCGAAGGCATAGACACCAACGGCAATCCGTTCAAGGAACGCGTGCAAACGATCAACATCAGCCGCAGCGGCGCGCGCGTTGACGGCCCGTGTTGTCTGCGCGGACCCGGCGAGGTGATCGTCGTCAAGCGCCGCTGGAAGAAGGCCAAGTTTCGCGTCGTCTGGATGGGGCAGGTTGGTGCGCCCGAGGCCTGCCAGATCGGGATCTGCTTGCTGGAGCCACAAAAGAAAATCTGGTAAGGCTGGCGATGCGAGATTTTGCCTTCCGGAGCGATGCGAACGAGGCACTGGTTGGGCATGACCCTTGACCTCTGGCAAGGCTCAGGTCATCCAGAAAGGCGGGAGTTCGCATCTTCAATGATTGTGTTCGAAACTGAGCGGCTGAGGCTGCGGCATATGACGACCGATGATTCCGATGCGCTAATGGCGGTGTTCGGGGATCCGGTGACAATGAAATATTATCCGCGTGCGTTTCAGCGCGACGACGTGAAAAAGTGGATCGAGTGGTGCATGAAAAGTTACGACGAGAACGGATATGGCCTGTACGCGATGGTGCTGAAGGAAACGAACACGGTCATCGGCGATTGTGGGCATTCGCGGCAAGAAGTCGACGGAGAAACGGAGATCGAGATTGGGTATCACGTGCTTCGCGAGCACTGGCGGAAAGGCTACGCGACGGAAGCGGCACGCGGAGCGGTGACGTATGGGTTTGAAACGCTTTGCGCGAAACGGCTGATTTCGCTGGTACGGCCGGAGAATACGGCGTCGCGGCGCGTGGCGGAGAAGGCCGGAATGAAAATAGAGAAAAGCGTGCTGCGGAAGGGTCTGGTGCATCTGGTTTATTCGTGCACGAGGGGCAAGGTAGTGGCGAGGGAAAGCCGTAGGTGAGAATTGAGAGTTAATAGTCGAGAGTCGAAAGCGAGACAGATAAAAAGTGGCGGGTCGGGAGATGAAGAAGTAGAGTTTGCGGCATAAGGAGATTTCGATGAGTAAGAGCACAGGTATTGCGGTGGCGTTATGCGTTGCGGGGTTGTGGCTGTGCGGGCAGCCGGCATTCGCGCAATACGGGCCGGGTGGAATGGGGGGAGCCGTTCACGACGTCAATCGCCCGAAGGACCCTGGTTCCGTGCCGCCCGAGGAGATGCTCGCTTCGAATCCGAGTCTTGCGGCGAAGTTGCAAGCCATGCTGCCGACGAACTTAACAGTGATGGACGCGGCGAAGGGCTACAACAACATGCACACCTTTGCAGCGGCCTTGCATGCGGCAGCCGACCTTGGTCTGGCGTTTCCGCAAGTGAAGTGCACGGAACTTGGCGGCAAATACTGCACGCCCGAGACAAAAACAAAGGGTATGAACCTGGGCAAAACGATTCAAACGCTCAAACCGGACATGTCCAAAGATGATGCGAAAAACGCGGGGAAGAAGGCGGACAAAGAAGCGAAGGACGACACTCCATGAGGACAATGGCTAGTGGCGAGTGAAGAGCAGGGGATAGTAGAGACTCATGGACGAGAAACAGAAAAACGAGATGAGCGGGTGCATAGCAGGAAGAGCGGCTTGGCAAAATGACACGGAAGTAGGGATTCAGAAAGGGACGCCTGGTCCGTTTTGAAACGTTGATGTTGTTTGTGATGGCTTGTTGTATGCGTGACTCCTTCAGGGGCTCCTTCTCACTCCAAGTAACTTCAACAATCAAGGCGATAAGACGGCGCCGTTAGTAGAAGGTCACGCGCGTGCATTGCGGGGCTGACTTGGCTCGCAATCTGCTCTCTGTTTCCTGTGAGTTTCTACATCAAGAATCGCCGTGTGTCCGTGCACAGGTTCGTGCTCGTTTTGAGCGCGGGTGTGGTTGTGTTTGTGATGCTGGTTGCCGGCGCACCAGTAATTGTCGCGAAGCAAAACAACAATCCAACGGCGGATACGAAGGCAACCGACTGGCTCGAGCGCGTGAAGAAAAGCGTCGCGGGGCGCGATTTGAAGGCTGCGCTTCAAGCCGTGGACGATCGTCTAGCTGTGGTACCTGATGATTCGGATGCGATGGGCTGGCGGGCACAGATTCTCGCGTGGACGGGACAACGCAAGAACGCGGAAGCGACATATCAACAGGCGTTGCGACTTTCGCCGAAGGACGGGGATTTTCTGCTGGGGCTGGCGACGCTGTTTGCACAGGACGGGCAAAACGAGGAGGCGCTGTCGTTGCTCGATGCGGCGGCGACAATTCCATCGGCGCGCCCGGACGTGTTGAACGAGAGGGGACGCGTGTTGCGCGCATTGGGGCGACGTAACGAGGCACGCGCGGCATTCTTGCAGGCGGAGGCACTCGAACCAAGAGATATTTCCGTGACTGATGATGAAGCGCGAGCAGGGCTGCGATCGCTCGAGGGGCCACCGCGATTCGAGGTGAACGTTGGGAATGAAACAGACACGTTCAATTACACAGGCGCGGCGAACACGCAGACAATTGCGTTTGTCGCGAAACCGAATGCGCGGTGGATATTGTCCACGGAAGCGGATATTTACCAGCGGTTCAGCGCGAACGCGGAAAAAGTGATTGGCAGCGCGACGTACCGGCTGACGCCTTCAGACGCAGTCACGGTGGGCGGAGGGGTCGGGAACGCACAGGGAATTATTCCACGCGCGGAAACTTACTTCGAGTACGGGCATGGATTCCGGATTTCGGAAACGAAGGCGGTGCGCGGAATCGAGGCAACGTACAACCAGCACTGGTTCTGGTATGAGCAGGCGGACGTGCTTGTGTTCACAGGCACGGTGGCGACGAATTTCGCGCACGATTTTCGTTGGACGATGTCGGGAAACGCGGCGCGCAGCCACTTCAATAGCGCGGCTGTCGCATGGGAGCCCTCCGGTTACGGGCGGCTGGATTTTCCGGTACCACGAGTGGCGGCCAGCCGTTTGCTGCTGAATCTGACGTTTGCCGTGGGTTCGGAAAATTTCAGCGAGGTGGATCAGGTGGGCGCGTTCGCGTCGCGAACTTACGGTGGCGGATTTCGCGTCGTGCTGACGGAGAAAGATTACATGAACTTTTATGTGGCAAGGCAAGAGCGCAATGGGGGCAACAGCGAGACAAGTTACGGTGTGAGCTATGGACTGCGATTTTGAGGGCGACGGTCGGAGCAGCATATTGGCGGCGGGCGGCGGAAAATTGAGATGAATTCGCTACTTCACTGGATCAATGCCGGGGCCGCATCGTTTGTTGTGCGCGCGATCGTTTTTTCCGTTAGCGGAATTGTGGCCCTGATTGCGGCGATCCTCGCGCGGAGGAAAATTCGGCGGCGGTATTTCGACCGTCTGGCGGATGCGGAGTTTTACGTACGGCAGCACTGGGACGAGATTGTGGACGGGGAAATTCCGCGAAACGAATGGCGCGAAGTGCATCGCGACACGGAAGCGATCATCACGCAATCGCTCGACCACATGGAGAGCGCGGATGCGGCCGAGGGGGAGAAGCTCCTAAATTTTCTGCGGCGTACAGGGCTGCTGGATCGCATTCTGATGGAGACGCGGCACCTGCGAGGGTGGAAGCGGGAGGCTGCGTTGGTGCAGTTGGGACGAACGCGCGCGCCGGAAGCGGTTGCTTCCCTGGTTGCGGCTCTCGATGATCCGAGTCCAGAAACGCAGCTTGCGGCGGTGCGCGGGCTGGCGAGGACGGGACTGCGGTCGGCGGGAGAAGCAATGCTGGACCGCGTGCTGGCAGGCGACTTGGCGGTGCCAGGAACTTCGTTGATGAATGCGCTGATTGCGTGCACGCGAGCGAATCCACGAGTGCTGCTACCGTACCTTCATTTGGCGCGTGGGGCGGTGCGAGAACTTTTGGCGCGGGTGATGGCGGAGGTCGCGTCGGTGGCGCTTGGGGACGACTTGCTGCTATTGGCGTCGGATCCGTTGCCCGAAGTCCGCGCGTCCGTGGCGCGAGCGCTGGGGCATGCGGAATTCGGATTCGCGTTTCCCGCGCTGGCGCAACTCGCGATGGATGGAGAGTGGTATGTGCGGCTGCGCGCGCTGACGAGCCTGGGACACTTTCGAGAGACGCGAGCGCTGCCCGTTCTGCTGCGAGGCGTGTGCGACCCAAATCGGCATGTACGGCAACGCGCAGCGGAGGCGCTGGCGCATGAGCCGGATCCAATCGGCGTGATGAACGATGTGTTGAAAACCGCGGATGCATACGCATGGCAAGCGATGATCGCGGAACTCGATCGAACGGGAGATTTCGACAAAATGGTGGAAGCGCTGGAATCGAATACCGGTCGAATCGCGCGCGCCGAAGAGCAACAACTGCTGCGAGCGCTTGAAGCGGGCGCCCAAGATTTGAATACGATGATGCGTTTGCCGGGGACGCGCAAAGTCCCCGAGAGCGTCTAGCAAATGCGCGGACTACTCCAGATTGCCAACGACACGTTTTTCCTCTACTACCTTTTTTCGAATTTGAGTTATCTGGTGTTGCTGATCGTGGCGCTGCTTTCGAGCCGCGTGCATCACCAGCATCTGGCGTCGCTGCGGTTGGAACGGATCAAGGCGTCGCCGCTGACGCCGCCGATCACGTTGATCGCGCCAGCGCACAACGAAGAGGCGTCAATCGTGCCTTCGGTGCGATCGCTGCTGCGAGTGGATTATCCGGAGTTGGAAGTTGTGGTGGTGAACGACGGGTCGAGGGATGGGACACTCGCGCGGCTGCGAGAGGAATTCGATTTACAGCCCGCGCGGATGCTATATATGGCGCACGTTACGACCGCACCGGTGCGCGCACTTTACCGCAGTGCAACGGATCCACGCCTGATTGTTGTGGACAAGGAAGCGGGCGGATCAAAAGCGGACGCGAGCAATGCCGGACTGAATGTGGCATCGAGTCCATACACTTGCGTGGTGGATGCGGATTCGCTGCTGGAACCGGATGCGCTGTTGCGAATCATGGTGAAGATTCTGGAGGACCCAAAGCATGTGATCGCGGCCGGCGGAATTGTGCGCGTGCTGAATGGATGCGAGCTGGTGAACGGGCGGATACGCGCGGTCCGGTTACCGCGAAGTCCCATCGTGATTTTTCAGGTAATCGAATACTTGCGGGCGTTTTTGATCGGGCGTGAAGGTTGGGCGCGCGGGAACATGCTGACAATTATTTCGGGAGCGTTTGGATTGTTCCGGCGGGACGTGGTGATGAGTGTGGGAGGATATCGCGCCTCGGCGATTGGCGAGGATTTCGATTTAGTCGCGCGAATTCACCGCAGAATGTTCGATGAGAAAAGGGAATACCGCGTCGTGTTCGTGCCGGATCCGGTTTGCTGGACGGAAGTGCCGCCGACGGCAAAATCGCTGGGACGGCAGCGCGCCCGGTGGCAAAAAGGGTTGATCGATGTTCTGTGGCCGAATCGCGACATGCTGTTCCGGAAGCGTTACGGACGCATTGGAGCGATTGCGCTGCCGTACATGTGGATCTTCGAATTGTTCGCGCCGGTTTTTGAAGTTTTGGGAATCGCGGCAATTATTTTGGCCGCCGCCCTCGGAATGCTGAGCCGTGGCTTTTTTCTCGAATTCATGATTTACGGATACTTGTTTGCGGCGATGATTTCGGTGGGGGCGGTGCTGCAGGAGGAGCTCACGTACCGGCGCTACAACGATTGGCGCGATGTGGCATGGCTGATGCTTTACTGTTTTCTGGAACAATTTCCGTACAGGCAAATGCATTTGATTTGGAGGTTGCAGGGGATGTGGCAATACGCGCGCGGAGACGTGGTCTGGCGACCAATGGAGAGAGTGGGATTGGAAGCGGCGGCTTCGTCGCACACAGAGCAGTAGGGAGCACGAGCGAGCGCCATTGTTCCGGGCTATTGTTCCGCACTACTGCACTATTGTTCCATTTGAGCGGGAGAATTGTTGATTAGATTTGCGCCGCCATAAAAAACGGCCCACTGGCCGAAAGCTTTTTGGGGCACGACGTCAACGACGCCGAGAGTTTCGAGAGCGTCGGTGGGGGTCAGAGGCAACGAGCTGCCGTTCGCGCGGTCGTTAGCGGCATGCACGCGAATAAGAAGAAGCAAGTCTCCGTCTACAGGTTTACCATCGCGAAGTTCAAACCAGTAGCGCCAAGTGAGCATTTGGTCGCGCATCTCATCAAAAAATGGATCGGGCCGACCGCTGAGCAGGCGGATTTGGGCGCTCGGAATCAGCGCGCCATCGGGCGCGGGAACGTGGACGCGCACTAAAAACTTTGCGGGCAGGGAAGAAGGAGGCCGAACATCGATCTGAAAATTCCCGGGGATTGACTCGGGCTGGACGGGAAGCTCCCAGTTGGGCGCGGACCAGTCGAGACTAGTGCCATTTTGAAAAGCGATATGGAGAAGGGTGGCACGCGCTTGCGCAGGACACACGCCGCTCGTCAAGCCGCTGGTTGCGCCGATGGAGAAATTCGCGCTTGGGGCGACAGAAGTCTTCCAGGGCACGATGGAATACTGGGAAGGCAAATTCTCAGAGAACCACATCGGCGAAATCAGAGGATTCGCGGTGGCGGCGAAGGTGGTGGCGAAAATCCGTGTGCCCTGTGCGCCGAGATATTCGACGACCATGGCGATTTCCTGAATGGGTTTGGGAAAACCGTTGTTCAGAGTGAGGACGGCGACGGAATTCTCCCGGGCGATATAGGAATTGCTGACGATGCGCACGGGAAGAAACTCCTTTGGCATTTCGACGGTGATGTTGCTGACCTGGCAGAGCGGAGAACCGACGGAGCGAGCTTCTTCTTTTTGAGGAGGATCTTCGTGCGCAGCAGTGCGCGCGGCGGTAGCAGATGCAAGCGCGGCCAGGAAAAGCGTCGCCAAAATGGCGCGACTGGCGATGCGAGGGTTGTGTTCGTTGCGCGACATATATTCTACGTATTTACGATAACACAAGCGGAGCTACGTGAATCCGCGGCAGAGAAGTAAGCGGCGCTGTTTGCTGAAGAGGAAAGCAGGATGCATCCGACCCATTGTCGCGTGCGAATGGCGCGAGTATACTCCGGGCACGTAACAGGCCTGGAAAGGTGATCCCGGAACGAGTGTGAGCTGCGGAACGGTTGTGTGCGCTCTCTTCAGCACCATGACGCCGCGAGCGACGAATAGGATGCGAGATCCATCGTGAAGACGGCGAGTTTACTGATTGTTTTGATCGCGTGCTCACTGACGCTGACGCTCAACGCGCGGGGACAGGGGGCGGAGCCGACGGTGACTTGGACGCGGCACGGCGAAGTGGTGTTTGAGGCAGACGTTCGGCCGGCGAGAGCGGCGAAGAATTCGCGTCCGATGCTGGTGGAGAGCATGGAGATTTCGGGCGTGAGGAAGAAAGAAGGCTGGGGCGAATTCGCGGCGGCGTTTTTGGACGCGACGTCGCGGGCGTGGCTGGCGGTGATTCCGGCTGCGGCGGTGACGGAAAAAGGAAAAGTGACGATGGTGTTTGCGATGCATCGTGACGGGACGCTCGAAGGCGCGCCGGTGGTGGAGCGGTCGTCCGGCGATGCGTCGATTGATGCGGCAACGCGCGAGGCGATTGCGAAGTCTGCGCCGTTTAAACGATTTCCGGCGAAGTATGACCAGGATGCGGCGCGGTTGCGCGTGACGTTTGCGTATGACCGTCCGCGCGTGCCGTTGAGCGGAGGCGAGAGATGAAGCGCTCGAGCGATGTTACAGCGGCGGCGATTGTTTTATTTTTTGGCAGCGCGCAGATGGTGCTGATGACGGTGTTTATGATTGTGGGCGCGACGAACCTTCTGGGGGAATTTTTCAAGTTCGTGCAGCTCCCGGTCAACATCACAGCGACAGCCTTCGGCGCAGTGACTTACGCTTGCCGGGGAGTAGGCAGGGCATCATGCATTATCTGCTGGCAGTCCGGGAACTAATTAACCGCGGTCTTGGCGCGCTGGCGTCTCTGGGCTCCGTGTGGTTCTGCTCGTGGGGGATCCGTCGTGCCGGTGAGTTCGACTACCCGCTGGACTTCACCGCCAAAGTGATCCGTTGGGCTTTGGTCGTCCTGCTCTTGGGCGCAGGGGAGTCCTTTCCAGGGCTTAGCGCATATCGCTTGGCCCTGGGATTGGTTGGTATGGCTTTCCTCGCGTGGCCGAACTTCGCTTATCATCTGACCCGACTTCTTCGCTGGTGCAGACTTCTGCCAAGAGCTCAGCAGCCTCCACCGGATCCTTCTTCGCGACAACAGGTAGATGGCTCACCAAGTCCATTCCGCTCTGCAGAGCCCGCTATCTTCGGATTTGCGCAAGACCGGAAAGAAAACAAACATGCAAGACCTTACAGAGTAAAGTGGAAATGACCTGGGAGGTCAGCGATGAAGCGCTCGGAAGACGCTACCGCGTTGGCGGCGCGATAATTATTGATGGTGCTGGCTGCAACGCGTTTCGGTTAAACTTCCCCTCATGAAGCGACGCGTTACGCGGATAGTCATGATTTCGGCGGCGGTGATCCTGGGCCTTCTATCGGTCTGGCGGCCGAAAGCGACGGCGATAGGAACGATCCTGTTGTTGTATGTTACGTTCGAATACCTTCTGGCAACGCGGGACAATCTGAACCTTTCACAAGAACATTTCAATCTGATAGAGCGCCAGATGCAAAGGCAAGAGCGTGTTTACCTGCATTTCGATTTGATCAACAGCGAAGCGGAACTCGTGCTGCGAGTGTCGAACCTTGGGCTTTC
>DATGJE010000031.1:0-7072 GCA_035295305.1 Candidatus Acidiferrales bacterium
ACCATTTGCTCCGTAATATTCGAGCACGAGTTGCATGGCGATGATGGGCTTCGGCGAGAGGTTTTTAATCCGAAGTTCCGCAGTCGCGCTCGAGTCAGCGGCAAAGAACTGTTTCTCAACGCCGATGCCCGGAAGACCGGAAGGAACCTCGGTCGGCAGATTGCGCACAAAACATAACCCTGCGCCGGGATTGGGGCTCTGTGCAAATACGGACGACGCAATCAGCGCAAACAGCAGGAACAGCAAGCAAAACCGCGACAGCAAAACCGCGCGCGGCCTCATGCCAAGCATTTCAAACCCGAGCGCATGCTGCAAGTCGTTCGCCTCCTCGCCGCTATCGCCAGGCAGGATTCCCCTGCCTACGGCTCGTCGCGCAACGAAGCCTGCACGCTCGAGCGCCACCTGTAGGACTGGCCCTTCGTTACGAGCTCAGCCCCTTACCCCTAATCCACTCCCACGCATCTTTCGGAAGCCACCCACTGTATCCGTTTTGAAGAGTGCCTACGAACAAATGGTCTCCTTCCTGTAGGTGGGCCCTCGCGGCGCTGGCGACCTGTTGCGGACTGTTTCCCGTATAAATCAGCCAAGTTGACGGAAGGTAATGCCACCATGCGCCCTGGCTTTTGAGCGCCTCATAGAACTGAGCGTAGCTGTTCGCAGCGCCCTTGAGGTTGTAAGTGACGACCAAGACCCGATTTGAGGGCAATGCGGTCATTTCTGGGGCTCTTGCGGCGGTGCCACTGCCGGTAAAGTCTCTAACCTCGACGGCTTCACTTCCTTGCCTTCTTCGCCCAACGGGCCAACCTCTCGCTGTCGAATCTTGCCTATACAGTTCTTGAACTCACCACGGTTAGACCACCATCGCGTTGCAAAGTAAATGCTGAAACCAAAACCAACAAAGCAAGCTACAAGGTAGGCCTCATACACATGTGCGTTAGGAACTGGCGTCGCAATCAGGGTGAGCAGAGCGGATAGGCCAATTGGAAACCAAAACGTGGTCCACTGGAGATCAGTTCCAACATGCGAGCCCACCCTCTCCAAGTTATCTAGTTCATCGCCCGAGACATCGTAGACGTCAACGTGCGGTAGTCGATGGCGTTTAGCTGTAATTTGTTCCTGGTTCATAGCACACCGACCCAGTCAAATATTAAGAACACGTCGGGCAGCGAGCATATGTGTATTTAATTAATACGTCAATCACCGCTTTTATGATACTCGAACGCGCCGCTTACTTAGCTTGCGCGACAGCAGACTGCACGAGCTGCGCCTGCTGCTTGCGCAGAAACTGCTCATGCATTTGCGCGTGCGCCCGAACATTCGCATAACCCGCGGGCGCTTCGATCTTCGCGATTTGCCCTGCATCCGAAGAAAACCATCGCTTGCACGCGTCGAGCTCGACGGCATGATTATCAGCAAACTCATCCGGCACGATGCTCGGCAGCACGCGTTCGGAAATGCTGGTCTGTAGCTCACGTCCCGCCGGACGATTTATGTCCGGCTGACGTGAGGTGTTTGCCTCGTCCGCCTCTGCGTGCGCTGAAGCCTCGATGACCACTGGCTGCTCCTGCAGCAATTGCGCAATCTCGCGATACTGCTTCGTGCGCGACTCCTCGTCGGGAATCACCAGCTCGTCCAATCCAATCAGCCGTTTCAGCAATCCCAGATTCGACGGGTCGCCGAGCACCGCCTGCAATCGAGGATCGGGATTCGCCATCAGTTGCATCAGCACCGTGCGCTGGTCCGCCCACTGCGTCGGATACTGCTCGTCCGTCTCTGGATACGAAAACAATTCCCCTTTCAAGTCCACCAATCGTATCCATTTCGATTCGAACGCGGCGCCAGGCCCCAGCAGCGTCACTTCCACATCGCCGGGACGGTTCTTGCGGAAACAATCCACCGCCGCCAACATCAAGTCCGCGTGAAAAAACTTCATTCGCCGCCAAACCAATCCAATGCGCCCCATCGCTTGATCGCGCGCCATTGCGTAACCGGACGCGGTGCTTGTATTCGTCATCGCGCCGCCAAAAAGCGCCGGAAATGCCCCCGTAAGAAATTGCGCCACCGGTCCCATCAAGTCCGCGGCGTGTCCCGCGAGATCAGGAGGCACTCGCGCTGCTTGTGGCTGAAAAAATCCCGCCGCCAATGACTGCCCAGGCTTTGCCTTCGCCGGATAGTGCGCGCCGGGCTCCGCGGTCTGCGATTGCAGCGCATCAAAATCGAGCACCTCGCTGTCCGCGTAAATCGGCGGTATGCCGTACTCGTACGTTTCGATCTGCAAATTTGAAAGCGTGTTGAACCGTTCCTGCACGCTGATCAGCGCATCTCCCAGCGCCGGACGTCCGCTCGAACCGTCGCCCGGCATCGCGTGCATCACACGCCAGTGGTCATCCATGTTCTCGTTGCGTGATTCGCAATAAACGTCTCCCGCAAAGGCGGTGTAGCAACCGTCCGGAAAAATCGCCAGCAACTCGTCGCGCAGCGCTTCGTCATCAAGCTGGTAAAAAGCCCACGGCCGCAGCCACGTGCGCTGAAACGTAATCAGATTTGGATTGAAATCCCCGCCCGCAGTCACCGGACCGCCTTGCGACTGCTCCAGCCGCGCCAACCGTTCGTACTGCGCTGAATCTCCCGACGCCACTGGCGCCCCAATCTTTTTTGCCGCGTGAGGATACGCCGCGCGCAAACGCGCTTGATGCACTTCCATATTCCATTGCAGAAACGGATACTCGTGAATTTCGTTCGCCCAAGGAGGAGTTTTCAGTTCCAGCGCGCCGACAATCGTCAGCACTTCCTGTCCATTCGCCACGCGTGTGGTTCGCACTCCCGCCGGCACCGTAATCACTTCTTCAGGCACATAGTTCTCTTCTGTCAGCAGCGCCCCGCACGCCGCACAATCCGTTTGTAGCTCACGCTTGTTCTCAGATTCAACAAATCCCGCCGAACTCGTTTCCTTCGGCCTCTGTAGCTTACGCTTGTCCTGAGATTCGAAGGATCCCGCCGGACCGGTTCTGTCCGGCTGACGTGAGGCCTTTCCATTCCCATCTCCGCAGGCCCTATTGATGTTCTGCCCGTCCGTCTCCGCTCCGCACTCCCCGCAAATCCATCCGCCACCAATCTTCACCTGTCTCTCGTCCAGCTCCGTCTCCGGATGAAAACCAAATCGTTGCCCGTCCACCACGTAACGCACGTACGCGCCAACTTTCCCGCCCGTCCACAAGTGGAACGCTTCCTCGACAATCAAATTCCCGATGCGATTGTTCCGCTCAATCAGTTTCGACACTTCGCTCGCCGATTTCGCCGACGAAACATCCGCCTCGCTTTCCGCCGACTGCGGAAAGAATCGCACTCGCGGTATGTCCTGGCTCAAAACGGAAATAATCGACAAGCCGAACGCCTGATAAATATTCGTCACAAACTCGTAGCGCGGCATGTCCTCGAGCGAACTCTCATCCGTCGCCTTTTGCTCGAACGGCAAATGCCAGTTCTGGTCGCGCTCGCTCCACCACAAATATTGCAACCCCCGCCAGAACTGATGCGCTTGCTTGATCCGGCGAATCTCCGCGCGCCGCGATATTTCCGACTCGCTCGCCAGTTCAAGCACTAATCGCCGCACCGCATTCTGCAGCCGCTCGGGCAATTGCTCATTGTTCGGCCCAAAGGATTCCGCAGCCGTCGCTGTCGAACGCGTCGCCAGCCGGTCCGTCGCGTTTCCTTGCTCCACCGGCACAATTCCCGGATCCGCAGGCGCGCCCATCTTGTCTTTCGCTTCCTGGTCAGTAGTTTGTTTGCGTGTCATAAGAGTTTGTGCCGGCGTGAAATATGTGACTGCGATCGCGTCGCGACACGTCAATGTTCGCGGCCCGTCTGTAGCTCACGCTTGTCCTGAGATTCGAAGGATTCAGCCCGACGCTTTATGTCCGGCTGACGTAAGGTCTCTGCGCGTCTCGACCCAACGCGACATTTCCCCGTCACACCCGCGGAACAACGTTGCGCGGTGTCGGAAACGTCTCCGTATCCGTTTCGCGTTCGCGCCGCGTCGCGCGCGCATCTTCAATCTCGCGCGCTCGCTCAATTTGCTGCCACGAACGTTTCCGCAACGGTGCGCTCTGTTCCTCGCGCCCGACGGTGCCCATGGCTTCTGTAGGGCCCGTCTTCGGACGGGCCCCGCCTGCGTCAGCAGGCGTTTTGCCTGCGGCTCGCGCCGCGAACCGATGACGCCTCGCTCCGGCAAACGTCTCCGCACACGACGGCATCCGCATCGGCGGAATCCCCGCGACGCCCAGAATCGAATTCACGAGCGCCCAGTTTTCCGCCCGCAGCCGCGCCACTTCATCTTCCAGCGCGCGCGTATACCGCGCGCGCATTCGCAGCCGCGCAGCGACCCGCCTGCATAGATTAAAAAACGGCATGATGTCGGTATCACACGACTTCGGCCAGGTCATCAACTGCGGCGCCACCGGGACCACGGAGCGAACACCGGCCGATTTTTCGCTGGCACTTCCAACTCCGCTTTGCGCGCCTGAATCGCGCGGATTGTCGGGTCGTCGGAAGTCACGCGCGCATGTATTTCCTGCTCGCGCGGAGGCTTCGGCAATTGTGCCGACGCTCGCGTCTTCAAACCGTAACGCGCCGCGTCAGCCGCGTCGTCGCCCTCGCGCTTGGCGATGTCCTCAACGTTCACCGTATCGCGCACCAGTTCCGGCAGCGTGCGAATCAGCTCCGGACACGAATCCGCGATTTGCCATTCGTTCGCCTCGAGCATTTCGTACATCAGCATCCATCCGCTGACGCGATCATTGTCCGCCGGCACAGGACGCGGAAATCCAGCGGCAGCAAGCGCGTCGCTCAACTGCTCGGCGATCGATGATTCGTCCGTGCGATGCGCGAACGCATCCGGCGACAGATAAACGGCGTCGATGTGCTCGGCCTTTCCTTCGCGATCTCGCGAACGCGCGACGATCTCTGCCGCCAGCGCGCGCGGTGCCAGATGCTGCTCCACGCACTCGCGATACGTAATCACGCGTGTCTTTCGCCGCGCGTCGCGGTTCGCATTCCAAGAATCCACGACACCGGCCCGAGGAATCTCAACATTTTGCGCAGGTAGGCCTCGGCCGTATCCATGCGTGTGAGAATCGTCGAGCCGGCGTTGTCGACTCTCGACTGGCGGCGCGCTCGTGTGCCAATAAATCGCCGCCGGATGCTCAAATCCCCAATCAATCGAAATCCAGCGCGGCCACCACGCTTCCGCTGCAATTGATTCCGCTCGAATCACGCTCCGGGACGGATCGAAATTCGTGAAATACTGCCCTGCGAACACGCTCCAGTCGCCGTCCAAAAACGCGCGCCGGTAAGAATCCGGAAGCTTCTCCAGCGTTTTCAAATACGACGCGTCATTGGCGTAAATCGGATTGTCCCAGACGCGCGCCGCGATAAACGCATAGTCCTTCGCGTCGTATTCGCGCGGATCCATCCCCGCCGCGGGCTGCTTGTCGACGAAAAGCGCTTTCACCCACGCGTGCCCGATGTTTCCAGGATTCGTCGCGCCCGCCATTGTCGGAGTCGCGCTTGCCACGGGGCACCGGTTCCGGCTCGTCAGAAATTGCCACTGCCGCAGCGTGAAATGCGTCAGCTCATCAATGCCGATAAAGAGGTATTCGCCCGACTGATATTGATAAATGTCGTTTTCCGATTGCGAATAGCCAAACCGCGTAGTCGATCCGTTGTGCCAAGTCACAACGTGCTTCGCTTCGTTGAACGACCGGTACAGCTCTCGCGGCACGTCGCGCCGGAAATAAAGCAGAAGTGACCCTTCCAGTTCCGGAAAGGTCCTTCGCAGCAGCAGCGTATTCACGTTCGGAACGTGGGTCGCTTGTACGATCGCTTCCATCAGCAGCGCTTTCGATTTACCCGGTCCCGCCGCTCCGCCAAACAGCTTGTACTTTGCCTTGCACTTGTGAAATTCACGCTGCTTCGGGAAAGGCTGATACCCGAGCGCGCGCTTCATACCCGCGGTGCTGTCACTGTCCTCATCCGCGCACGTTTCGCGCGGTCGCCCAACGGCAGACCGGGCATTGTCATGGGCCCAGCACGCAAAGCTGGACACAACTGTGGCGGGAGCGTGTTTGCGAGCCAAGGGGTTGTGCGCGAGCCGACGCTAGATTTGCTGCTCGTCCGGCTCGCTTCGATTCGGACGTGGTACATCATGCACAATTTCAATTGTTGAAGCTTCCTGCTCTGCCGTTGCGCGCGGCGAAGCGGGATCGAGATGCCGAGCCGCTTCTTTCAAATAATCCAGCAGGAGTTTGTTGTCGCTCGATGTTTCCGATTCAGCGAAGCAATCGATTTTGTAATTGAGCAGCCAGGCGATTTTCCATTCGTCCAGCCCCACTTTCCTCATGGCCGAGCGCAGACGAATGCGCGCCCGCGGCAAAGTAGCGTCTCGCGGCTCGTCGGTGGCGAGAATTATTGCGTGGCCGTCCCCGACGCGGTTCCGTCCAGCTTTGCGTGTTTTCCGCGCCGGCTTCGACGCCGAGCGCCGATTAACTTTGCGCATGGAAGATTACCCCAGCAATTGCACGGTAACGCCCGACCCGCCCGTAATCGCGCTCACCTTCGCCCGAACAAAATTCCCGCGCACTCCGGCAACCGTGCGCGCTTCCCCTGCCGTCACTGTCGACGTATCCACCGTCGCGTATTGCGCGTCGCTGTCAATCATCGCCGTCTGCAGCGCCACCGACACGCTCGTCGGCGCCGTTCCAAAAATTGTCTGCCAGCGAATCGTCCGCCCGTTCTCCGGAAACCCCGAGTAACTCGGCAGCGCGAACTGCTGGCTCGCCTGCCCCGCCGACGGCGCTTCCGCATTGAAGGCAAACGCCACATCTCCCGGATAGACGGCATTCGGCGGATTCTGTGCGTTGTAATTCGGCACGAAGACCTCCCTTTTCATTTGTCGTCAAGAATTAAAATCGAGGCGTAAAACAAAAACGCCGGCATTGCGCCGGCGCAAAAACCATCAAACTCGCCTTCAGCGGCTCGCCGCTCTTCAGCGAGTCACACAAATCGAGCTTACAGT
>DATGJE010000032.1:0-8596 GCA_035295305.1 Candidatus Acidiferrales bacterium
GTGAACGCGATTTTCGACTTTGTAGTCGTCCAAATGCTGTTGGTAATACGCCTGGACGTCGGCATCGCTGATTTTCGTACTCTTTTTGAGCTGATCGAGATCCAGAAGAGCGTACTTGGCGGAGCGCCGTTCAGGCACTTGGTATTTCGACTGATTCTTCGCAAAATACGCGGAAAGCTCCCCGTCAGAAGGATTGATTGTCGATTCCAGGTCGGAAGGTTTGATGGCCACGTAATCGAGCTGAACCTTTTCATTTTGCCAGCGATAGCGCTGCTCGATTTCTTGCGGGGTGACACTGATGCCATCGGTGACCAGGTCCTTGAACTTTTCCTCCAACACGATCGTGCGCACCTCATCTTCGAACTGCGCTACGGACATGCCCGTACGTATTTGGACTTCCTGGGCATAGCGCTCAGCCCCAATCCAATTGCCTCCAACGAATGCCGTCGGGATCAGCTGCCTGATGCGCGCCGTGGTTTCTTCGGGCGTAACCTGGATTCCTAGGCGGTCAGCCTCCATGTTCAGAAGGTGCTTGAAAACCAGCTTGTCAAGAATCTGCCGCATGTACAGGCCCTGAAGTACAGGCGGGATCGTCTGCCCTTGCGTCTGTTGGTCGTACTGCTGTCGGACGTCAACGGCGGTTATGTTCTGCCCACCGACCGTGGCGATCGCATCGGCGCTGCCCGTGGTCGAGTTGCCCAGCGGTGAAATGGGCGCCATGGTCAAAACCATTGCGCCACTGATAAGCACAAGGATACCGCCTAGAAAAATCCTTACAGCCGTCTTGCTCTGGCTCAGATTCTTTAGCACTGTTTTTTGCGCCTCGTGATCCGGAAACATGATTATAGAAGAGCGCAGCGAATCACTCAACTTGAATCGAAGGCAAAACAGTCAATCGGCCCCCGGAGTGGCCAAGGGACTGGCATATACTTGACAGCCCACAGACCTTCACTTATCGTCTTGTTCAAGGACGGCGTCGTTTAGTCTCAGTCAACCCGCTTGCTTAACGGGACTAAGGTGAAATCAAATCTCATCAAGCTCTTGGCCACTGCGTCTCTATTCCTCAGTGTCGCACCGTGCGTGGCGGCCCAAGGTGGTCCTCCCTTACCCAGCACGCTTGGCAAAACGCAGGGAACCGGGTGGATCATGGTGTACATTCGGGGCGAGCACGGGTCGATCGTCCCCGCCTCGGCGCTACCGCAGATGACTCTTACCTCCTCGGATAATTCGCCAGTGACGCAAACCCCCCGCATGGTGGGAAATGGCTGGGCGTTCTCTGGCCTTGCGACAGGAGTCACCTACGACCTGGAAGTGAAAGTCGATGGTTACCAACCCGCTCGGGAACTGGTCACAGTTCCCGCCATGGACTTTGGCTCCGCGTCCGTCACTGTCTTTTTGAAACCCATTGATGAGCGATTGCTCTTTCATCCGCCGACCGGTGCATTTGTACTCGCGCCTCGCGCTCAAAAAGAAATGGAAAAGGGTCTGCGCGATATGAGCTCCGGCAAGATTCCATCGGCTCAGAAGCATTTCCTGAACGCAATTCACATGGCGCCCGGCAATCCCTACGTGAATTACGTTATGGGAATGAGCTACCTTCTCACGAAGCAGTTGCCCCTGGCGCAGCCCTATCTCGAGGAATCCGTTTCAGTGGATCCGAATCAAGTGCCTTCTTTGCTGGCCCTGGGCACTTTGCGCTTCGATGAGGGAAACTATTCTGGTGCGATTGACGTTTTGAATAAGGCCGTGCAATTAGACCCGTCCTCTTGGAAGTCTCAATGGATGCTTTCCGGATCTTATCTCCATCAGCACGATTACCAGCAGGCGCGGGAACACGCGGAAAAGGCGCTTGCGACCGGCAAAGAAGCGGCCAGCCGAGTCCAGCTTATTCTTGGGGAAGCACTGGCCGGTTTAGGCGAACGCCAGCGCGCGATTGCGGCGTTCGAAGTATTTCTAACTGACTACCCCACGGACCCCAGCGCCCCGAAAATTCGAGGCTGGGTGGAAAATCTGCAAAAAACCCCCAAAAAGTAGAAAAGCGCGCAACTAAAGAAGCGACGCAGCCTCCAACAGATGCTTCTGAGAGCTACGTTGTGTCTGGCACTAAATTCAGGTGCCGGGCCACGCTCAAATGGCCTGTACTTGAGTACAGTGCAAATTGCGGTGCGCGAGGCTATCTACATGAACAAGGCGGCTTGCGCGGCGGCAACGCGAGTGCTACGGTGAAGATTACCTTTTTCTCCGCGTGAAATTGACGAAAAGAGCGCGCATCCTCAGGAGGCGCCGCGGAAACTAAGAACAGGTACGCGCGGGTTTATTAGGACCCGCCGCGCGGGAGTTTTGCGTGGCGAATTGGATTGGCGGCGATCAGAAAATACCCCAGGGGCGTTTAATCCTCGTTTCCTACGGCATTGTCCTCGGAATCATCCTGCTGTTGCTCGGATTCTGGAAACTGCAAATCGTGCAATCCGGGCATTATTCCGACTTGGCAGAAAAAAACCGCGTGCGCTCGATACCCATCATCGCCCCGCGAGGAAAAATACTGGACCGCAACGGGCGCGTGATCGTTGACAATTATCCTTCGTTCAGCATCCTCCTGTTGCGCGATGATCCCGCTCAAATCCAGAAAGATCTGCCGCAAATTACGGCCGGGCTCAATATCACGCCGGAAGACCTGAAGCAACAACTCGAGGAAGCAAAAATCGAGCCGAAATTCCAGCCAGTCATCGTCAAGCCGGAGGCCACCGACGCGGACCTCGCGTTCGTCGAATCGCATCGCGTGGATTTGCCCGAGCTTGAATTGATGATGGTGCAGCGCCGCAAATACCCGCTGAATGATTTTCTCGCGCATGTGATCGGATATGTAGGTGAAGTATCGCCCGAGCAGCTCGATCAGCAGTCTGGCGATCGCTACAAGCCGGGCGACATCGTGGGCAAGGCGGGCCTCGAGCGCCAATACAACGATACGCTGACGGGAACGGACGGCATGCGCCGCGTTATCGTGAACAGCGTCGGAAAGCCCGTGCGAACGCTCGATGACACGGAACCGATTCCCGGCAAGCCCATTCAATTAACCATTGACTACAACCTGCAAGCGGTGGCCGAGCAGGAATTGGCGGGCAAAGTCGGCGCGATGATCGCGCTCGATCCACGTACGGGCGAGATCCTGGCCATGACCAGCCAACCTTCTTTCAATCCGAACGATTTCTCGGTGCGCATTCCGACCAAAGAGTGGCGAGTGTTAAACGACGATCCGAATAAGCCAATGCTGGACCGCGCGATTCAGGCGCAATTGGCTCCCGGTTCGGTGTTCAAGATTCTAGAATCCGCGGCGATGCTGGAATCGGGCGTCCCTCCACCGGACTTTCACGTCTTCTGCCCCGGTTATGCGGTATTTTACGGCACCGTGCGGCACGACTGGGATCCGAAAGGCCACGGTGAAGTTGACCTGCACAAGGCAATCGTGCACTCGTGCGACGTCTTTTTTTACAATGTTGGCCAGCGGTTAGGCATCGACAGAATTGCCTACTATGCAACCGCCTTCGGTCTGGGGAAGCGAACAGGAATCGACCTTCCGGGCGAAGAGCCGGGCCTTGTGCCGTCGTCGGAATGGGTTGAACGCGTCTATCACCACAAGTGGTATCCCGGTTCGACGATTTCCGTCGCCATTGGGCAGGGCGCGACAGAAGTAACGCCCATCCAACTCCTGCGCACGGTCAGCGGGATCGCCATGGGCGGAGTTTTCTACCAGCCACATTTGCTCAAGGATTTCAGCCCCGTCAAAGTCACGCGTTTTCCGCTATCTGAAAACACGGTCGAGCAGGTGACCGACGGTATGTATGGCGTGGTGAACGAAGGTGGAACCGGCGTTTTCGCCTATAACATCCTGAAGCAGGCGAAATTGCAGGACGTCGAGTTCTGCGGCAAGACGGGCACGGCGCAGACAATAAGTGCCAAAGGTCTTCTCAGGCTGTCAGCCGCCGAACGGCATCATTACGGTTATAACACCTGGTTTGTAGGCTTCGCCCCGAAACGCAATCCGGAAATTGCCATTGCCGTATTGGTGCAGGATACAGCTCTCGAGGCTGGCGGCGCTGCTGCCCCACTGGCTGCGCGTTTTATCAAGGCTTACTACGAACAGAAACAGGGGCAGCCGATTCAAGAACTCGAGGCTGCGAAATCAACACCGAAAGTTCGAGCGGCAACAACGCAGGTTGCCAAGACAGTACCGCAAGGACAATGAGCGAACGCTCACACGCATTCGAATTCGACTGGTGGCTGCTGACTATCGTCATGGCCATCTGCTTCGTCGGGCTGCTGGAGATTTACTCCTCGACGCACGGTAGCGCGCTGCACGGGATGCAGTGGAAACAGCTGACGTGGATCGGGATTGGCTTCGGGGGGATGCTGATTTTGTCGCGCATCGACTACAACGCAATCCTCGATCAGTCGCCGTTGCTCTACCTGGTCGGACTCGCTGCCCTCTTGCTGGTGCTCGCCGTGGGACATACCCGTTTTGGCGCGCGCCGGTGGATCGTCGTGGGCGGTGTCGTTTTACAGGTGTCAGAGCTGGCGAAGTTGATTATAATTATTGTGCTGGCCCGCTACTTCAGTGAAGTGCGGACAGAGCGACTGACGCTTGCCGATTTGGCCAAGATTGGCTTGCTGGTTGGAGTTCCGGCGGGTTTAATTTTGCTTCAGCCGGATTTGGGAACCGCCCTTGTGCTCGTTCCGGTGGCGATAGTGGGAGCGTTTTTGGCGGGGATCAATTGGAAGCATGCCGTGGCGGTGCTCGCGCTTGGCGCCTTGGTGGCCGTGGTCGGATGGAACGGACACTTCCTCAAGCCATATCAGAAGCAACGCTTGGCGACTTTCGTGCACCCGGAAGAGAGCCCGCGCGGTGCCGGCTACCAGATCCTGCAATCGGAAATCGCGGTAGGTTCCGGAGGCTTTTGGGGCAAGGGGTTCGGCAAGGGCAGCCAGAACCAGTTGGGCTTTGTGCCCGTCCGGTATTCAGACTTCATTTTGGCGGCGCTGGCAGAGGAGCAGGGGTTTTTCGGTGTGCTAATCTGTATGCTCCTGTATTTGGCGCTGCTATTGCGATTAGTGGACAACGCCCAGAAAGCAAAAGACCGAGCGGGAATGTACCTGGTGATGGGCGTAGCAGCGATTCTTGCATTTCACGTAGTCGTAAATGCCGGGATGGTGATAGGGTACATGCCAGTGACCGGTATACCTCTGCCATTCATGAGCTACGGAGGTTCGGTAACGATTTTCGGATTTTTGGCTCTGGGCCTGGTGATGAATGTGCGAACCAAACGCTTCGTCAACTGAGCGCAGAGGAAATTGGTACTCCGGCAGCGCACTGCGCGCCGGACATTATATGGGGGAGTGAGGAACTCATCGGATGAGGGAACATTTCGCAAAAATACACGTATCCCTCCGGACCGCCCCGGCTGAGCCGGGACACTCGCGTGCATTCATGCACCGTGCGACCGAGCGCCGATGCTCCCTGAGGAGTTTTTATGGCGAAGGAGATGGTGGTTTCCGCGAACCCGCACGAGACGCGGGTCGCGATACTCGAAGACGGACAACTGTGTGAGATTTATGTTGAGAGGGAAAAAGAATTTGCGTTAGTTGGCAGCATCTATAAAGGCCGTGTCACACGCGTGCTTCCCGGCATGCAATCCTCGTTTGTGGATATTGGCCTCGATAGCGACGCTTTCCTCTACGTCACCGACTTCCTGCAAGAACTCGAGGAATTCGACCATATCGTCCACACGGTCGAAGAAAAAGTTCAAAAAATGGAGGATCAGGGCGGACAGGTGTATACGCCTGCAAGCGCTGAGCAGGGAGCCATTGAGCCCGCGGACGTGGCTCTGTTGCCCGGTGAAACGATCGGCATCGGAAACGCACTCTCCGAACCAGCCGCGGGCCAGGGCAACGCGCCGGCTCCACGTCGCGAAGGTTTCCACGGACGACCCTCGCACGAATCGAGGCCGCGCGACGATCGCGGCGGATATGGACGCGGCGGCGGTACAGGAAGAGACCGCGGGCGCGGTGGACACGGACGCCCCGGTGGCGGCGGGCGCGACCGCGGGCGCGGTGGCCCGGGACGTCATGGCCGTGAATTGCCAGCTTCGAAATACGCTTCGCATCGCCCGTACGAGCCAGCCGAACAGCAAGGTCCTGCAGAACCATTTGAGCCCGTTCTGTTGCCCGGCGAGTCGTTGTCAGTATTAAAAACCGCGCCCGCGAATGCTGAACCATTTGCCGAACCGCGCGCGGCACAGCACGTGCCATTTGAACCGGGAAACTCTTCCACTGGTACCACCAGCCTTCCGGAAACGGGTGAACACGGAGAACCCGGCAACACTCTCGATGCTGCTAGTCCCGCTGCGGCGCACGCTCCCGAAGTCCAATCCGCCGGCGAAACTTCGCCGGAAGCACACAGTGAGCAAGCTCGTTCGTCGTACGCGCCCAGATTTCCGGGCGGCGGTGAAAGGGATCGCGGACGCGGATTTGGGCGCGATCGCGGACGCCCCCGACATGATCGGCCTGACCACAGACGTGAACGCCAAGAATCTGGCGATCCACAGCAAACGGGATGGGCGACCTCCCTCGAACCACTGCCGGGAGAATCCCTGTCCAAAGTGAAATCGCACGAAACACCGAGCCAGGAAGAGTCGCGCACGGTATTTTCGGTAGTGCCCGAAGAAATGCAATCCCAGGAACAGTCTCAAGGGTCCTTCAATCGGGAGACCCCGGAAGAGAGGAGCGATCCCGCGGCGCTGATGCCCCGCGAAGCCGCTCCCACTTTCAGCGAGCCGCCAGAAGCGCATCACGCGGAACTTACCGAAGAGGAAGCGACGGCGCTGGCCGAACAAGTCGCTGAAGCACAGCAAGAGGAAGCCGAACGCGACGCGGAAGAAGCTCGCGCAGCTCACTCTGCCGGCTTGGAATACCACGGTGAAAATCAGAACGGCTCGGTGGAAGAATCCACTGAGCAAGGCCGCGCCGAGGCCCATGACGATGCCGACGAGCCGCAAGAGAGCGATGGCGCGATCGAAACCACTGATGACGACGAAGCGGACGCGCGCGGCATTCCCGCCGAAGTCAGTGAGGCGGATGCGGAAGCTGCAGCCGAAGCTATTGAATTAGGCGACAGCGAAGAAACGCCTCACGATGCAATGGCGGCGGAAGGAAGCGCCACGCAACCACAGCCGATGCAAGCTCGCGTCAGCGGCGATTTTCGTGCCCGGATGCAGCGGCCCGTGCGGCGCGGCGGTAGGGATCGTGACCGCGGCCGTGGGCGCAAGCCGTTCCGTGGCGGACATGGCGGCCATCACCGCGGCCAACCCAAGCGGACCCAGCTTATTTCCGATCTGTTGAAAGCCGGACAGGAAATCATCGTTCAAATCGCGAAAGAGCCTCTCGGCAAGAAAGGCGCGCGCATCACCAGCCACGTCGCGCTGCCGGGGCGCTTTCTGGTTTACATGCCCACGCTCGATCACACCGGCGTGTCGCGGAAAATTGCTTCCGCGGAAGAGCGCTCGCGCCTCCGCCATCTCGTTACGGAAGCCAAGGGTGCCGCGGGCGGCGGATTTATCGTGCGTACAGCAGCAGCGGCCGCGTCCCCCGACGAAGTTCGCGCCGACGTTCACTTTTTAACCAAAACGTGGGCGGAGATCAAAGAGCGCGGAGAACAAAGGAAGGCGCCCTCGCTGCTGCATCGCGACTTGAATCTCGTCGAGCGAATTTTGCGCGACTACTTGAGCTCCGATTACACGGCAATCTGGGTGGATTCAGAAGAGGAGTATACGAAAGTGCTGGAATTCGTCAGCCGCTTCCAGCCACAGCTCGCCAATCGCGTGAAACTGTTCACAAAATCCTCGCCGATTTTCGAGGAATTCGGCATTCAGCAGGAAATCGACAAAGGCTTGCGGCCGAAAGTGTGGCTGAAGTCGGGCGGCTACATCGTGATCAACCACACGGAAGCGCTGGTGGCGATCGACGTCAACACGGGGAAATTCGTGGGACGCGGGTCGAACCGGCTGGAAGACACGATCGTCAAGACGAATATCGAAGCCGTGAAGGAAATCGTGCGGCAGATCCGACTGCGGGACCTCGGCGGAATCATCATCATCGACTTCATCGATATGGAAGAGCGTCGCAATCGCGAAAAGGTGATGGCGGCGCTGGAAGATGCGTTGAAGGCCGACCGCGCGCCGTCCAAGGTGCTGCGGTTCAACGAATTCGGGCTGGTGGCGATCACGCGCAAACGGACCAAGCAGGCGCTGGAGCGCACGCTGTGCCAGCCGTGCCCGTATTGCACGGGGTCAGGAATGGTGAAGTCGATTCCGACGCTGTGCTACGAGATTCAATCCGAGGCGCGCAAGATGGCGCCCGAGCTTGATGCGGCCAGCTTGACCCTGCGCGTCCATCCGGAAATTGCCAAGGCGCTCAAAACGCGCGAATCATCGCTGATGGATGAGCTCGAGCAATTGACGAAGAAGAGCATCATTATTCAGGCCGACCCGACGCTTCACTGGGAGCAGTACGACATTTATTGAAAATGCGACCAGCATTGTCATCC
>DATGJE010000033.1:0-5896 GCA_035295305.1 Candidatus Acidiferrales bacterium
ACCGCAACACACACTCACTCAGTTTCCCGCCGCCCGCGATGTCGCAGCTGATTCGCGTAATACCGCCGCCAACTCGTCGCGCGTCAGCGTCGCGGTTCCCAGCTTAGCGACAACCACGCCAGCTGCCGCGTTTCCGAGTACCGCTGCTTCGCGCAAAGACGCGCCACCGGCGCTTGCGAGCGCCATGGTTGCGAGGACTGTGTCACCCGCTCCCGTCACATCGAATACCTGCCGGCCGCTCTTCGCGCCACGAATCGGCGCGCGGCCAACCAAGCCGATTGGCGTTTCCTGATTGAGCGCGGCTACGTGAAAACCGCGCGAATCTTTTTCGAGGGCATCGCGTTCGAAAAGGGTCAGGCCTTCGGGTCCGCGCGTAATTACGACCGCTGAGCAGCCAAAATGATCGAGCAAGGCCCGGCCGGCTTCGGCGACAGATTCGGGCGTGTCGAGCGGGCGCGTCACCAGGAATTCAGCCTCCTTGCGATTGCAAATGACGACGGATGCCCCGCGATATGCGGGAAGACGCGACCACTTGGGTTTGACGAACGATGGAATTCGCCGGCGCGAGCAGGAGTCGAGAATACGCTCGGCGAGAGAATCGCTGACGACGCCCTTGTCGTAATCGGAAATGACCAGGGCGTCGAGGGATGTGAGCGCCGCAAGAATGCTCTTCACGAGCTGCGCTTCGACTCGCTCGGGTAGATGCGTACGGATTTCGCGGTCGACGCGGACAACCTGTTGCTGGCGTGCAATGATGCGCGTCTTTAGAGTGGTGGGGCGGTCGCGCGCGTCGACGATTCCCTTCTCCGGCAAATGCATTTCGCGCAGACAGCGGCGCAGCGCGGCGCCGGCTTCGTCGCGTCCGGCAACACCAAAGGCAGCAACGCGCGCGCCAAGAGCGGCGAGATTTGCCGCGACGTTTCCCGCGCCGCCCAAAGTTTCGCTTTCCTTGAGGAAGTCGACTACGGGCACGGCTGCTTCGGGCGAAATGCGATTTGCATTTCCCCAGACGTAGCGGTCGAGCATCCAATCGCCGACGACGGCAAGGCGGCGACCGCGCATGCGCTGAAGGATTTGTGTTGCACGCCTCTTTGAAACGAAACTGCTCATCGAGTGTTCCCTTTCGTCCGTATCACCGCCCGATTCGAAGTGCACAGCTATTGCGGTTTTCTTGTTTGAATGGCCGCTGAACTGAGCATGTCGGCGGCGCCCGATGTTTCCGCGAGCAGGGACTCGGAAGCGTCGCGGACCTGATCGAGCGTGACAGACAAGATACAGCGGGGCTCGGCAAACGCATAGCAGCGATCGCCGCGGCAAGGATTACACGGAAAATCCTTCTGTACGACGCGATTTTTTGTTTGCCAGGGGCGCCAGTGGACCGAACTGCTGGAGCCGAAGATTGCGATGACAGGCCGGGCTAGGGCCGTGGCGATATGAGTGGGGCCGCTGTCGTTGCCAATGAAAATGCGGCAGCCCGCGATGAGCGCGATTAGCTGGCGCAAATCGAGCGAGTCGAGGAGGACGAAATCGCGAGCGCATTGGCGGCGGACTTCGGCGGCAATTTCGGATTCGCCGCGTCCGAGATTGAAAATGGGCTCGATTCCATGCTTGTCGCGCAATTCATGTGCCAAGGCAATAAATTTGTCGATGGCCCAACGCTTGGTGAAATATTTCGCGCCGGGATGGAGCACGGCATAGGGCTTACCCGGCGCAATGCCACGCGCGGCGAGCTGATCTGCCACATCTGCTTGGGCGCGGGGCTGCGGATACACACGCGCGGGCGGAATTGGAGCGCGCGGGAGCCCGGTGGCGTAAAACTGCTCCATGCGATGCTCGACGGTATGTATGCGGTTGCCGGGATCCGGAATGAGCACGTTATAAACGAACGAGAATTGGCGATGCGTCCAGCAGACGCGCTGGGGCACTCCGATGGATGCCACCAGCAGCGCGCTCGTTGGCCCAGCATGCTGATTGTAGACGACGGGAAAATGACGGCGGCGCAGCTCGCCGGCGGTGGCGAGAAAAGTTTTCGCCAGCAAGATTTCGGAAACGGCAGGATTGCCTTCGAGCAATGGCACGCAGAAAGGCTCGACGAGGACGCACAAACGCAGATCGGGACGCCAGGAATGGAGGGCGGAGAGAGCGGGGGTCAAGAGAACGACGTCTCCAAGCGAGCGAAGGCGGACGATTAGAACGTGTGCGCCCTCGGTCAAACTGGGCAGGAGGGACGATGGATCACGAGGGGTCAACGCGAGCTTCGTCCACAAGCATCACGGGAATGTCGTCTCGAACGGGATAAACGCGGCGGCAGGTGGAGCATTTGAGACCCTGCTTATCGGCAGTGAGTTTGACGGGCGCTTTGCAAACTGGGCATACAAGAATGTCGAGCAAGTCCTGGGAAACTGCCATTCGCACCTCCGCGAGCAACTTTAGCAGAGGGCTATTGGGCGGGGCAACCGTTCGTCGTTTTGAATTCAACGCAACGGGGAAACGGTGAAGGTGAGGCGGCCAGTCCAAACCTGGCCTGGCTGAAATTCGACGGGCCACACGGCGAGAACTTGCGAGCCTTGATAGATCCGCTCGAAACCTTCCTCGGATTCGGAAATGGTTTCGACGGGCGCGACCCAGTAATCACGAGCCTTCGGGGCCTGGACGGTTACGCTGACTTTTTGCCATTCATCGACGAGGCGCAGTTGAGACGCGGGCGCAGCGCCGGACCAGCGCAAAGGATTGCGTTTGCCCGCCACTTCGATGTAACGATCGGGCGCGTCTGGCGCGAGGAAATTGACGACGAGCTCGAGGCCCACGTGCATTTTCACGGTAACTTTTCCGGCGTAGGAGAGCTTTAAATCACACGCAATGCGAAAGCTTTCCTTCGGAGAGGAAAATGAAAATGCTTTTTCCACTTTCCATTCATCGGGCGTTTCCGACGTGAGGGTGACTTTTGCAGGAGTCGCTTCGCGAACCCGGAAAGCTCCCGCGGCGATGGCCTCGTTTTCGCCGAGACGCAAATTCTCGTAATCTTCCTGCGTTCTTTGCTGCGGAAAGACGAGCAAGCGAAATGAGTGCCGCGCCCAACGGTCGTATCTGAGGAGCTTCTCGAGGCCTAGCTCTTTGGCACGCACCTGCTCGTGAATCGAGGCAACGTGGCCAGGCCCGGCATTCGTCTGGCCGAGGCGAGCGTGATATGCCTCCGGCCGCCGCATGAGTGAATTGATGAGCGCAACTCCGGCAGAGCGAAAATCCATTGCCGCTATCGTGCCGCCATCTTTTGGAGACAGCAAAACAGCCGCGCGATTTGTGGTGAAGTAGATTTCTTCATGGCTGTCAAAATCGAAGTCGAAGCGGTCGAGGTCCGCGAAACTCTCACCGCGATGTGAAGCTGCATCAATGGCGGTTTCTGCGCGCACGAGAGGTCCCCAAACTGCGCTGCGCAGATGAGGGGCGTAAAGACCTCCAAAAATGCCGTGCCAGTAGGCGTCGTTAGACTGCCCGCGCAGAAGATCGGTCTTCGCCTCGTCCAGCTGCTTGAGAGAAGCGGCGTCGCCGGCGAGCTTTGCTTCCAACTGCCGGAGCTTTCTTGACACAAACATGGATTTTTTCTGCATCAAATTCGATTCGGGATATTTGGTGAGGAAATTGCGCCAGAAGCCGCCGCGCAAAAAAGCGAGAACGTCCTCGCGCGATGCGAATTCCTTTTCCAGGGCTTGGAAACGGACGCGCGCGGGAGTCGGCAGGGACCATTCCATCATTTCAGCGTAGGAGCAGGTGGCGAGGTCGGCGCGACCAAGAGCCTGCTGCGACGAAACAACCTCGCCGGGCGGGACAGTTGTAACCCAATCCTGATTCGCTTCAAGCGCCGCGACGAAACGTTCGAGCCAGCCGTTGACGTAGCAATGATCGTAGGTGCCGGGCCAGACGCCGAATTTCTCCATGTCGTCGCCCATGGCCGCCATGCTGCCGGGATGCTCGCGGGCGGCATCGCGAAGAAATTCGATGACCTCGTCGACGGAGCGAAAGGGAATGAGATACCGAAGAGCCTTGAGACCGGGAATCAGACGAACGGCCTGGGCTTGATCTTCGGCTACGAAAGTGCCGAAGAGTTGGCCGGAATCGAATCCAGCGTTGAGGAAGTGGTTGTCGTCGACGAGAGTGTATTCAACACCCGCGGGAGCGAGAATCGAGGGCAGTTGAGGTTCCCAAACGCGCTCGGCGAGCCACGCGCCGCGCGGGCGCGTTCCAAAATGAAGCGCAATGTAGTCGGCCAAGCGCTCAATTTGCTCGCGCGCGTCCTGTCTGGGTATAGCAATCAAAATCGGCTCATAAAAGCCACCGCCCAGGAGCTCGACCTGTCCGCGCTCGACAAGAGTTTTCAGGCTCTTGAAATATTCCGGATGGGCCTTTTCGAGCCATTCGAGCAGGCCTCCGGAATAGTGGAGGCCGACGCGAAGAAAGGGATGGCGGAGGAGCAGTTGAACAAAGGGCAGATAGGATTTTTGGTAAGCGTGCTCGATTACGCCGTCGAAATTGCCGACCGGCTGGTGTGCATGAACCAAGAGAACAAGATTAAAACGAGACACGTTCACGCCTCCGCGTGTAAATCTCAGGATACCCGGCTCCGGACGTTCTTGCCAGCTAAGCCGACAGAGATTGGATGATCGTTCACGCGATGCAGAAGCATTGAGCCGTTAATTTGCTAGGCCGAGGATGTGCGTACGCGTCTGGGAAGCGCCGGCGAAGGCTGAGAGTCGCGCGGCTTGACGGTTTGCTGCTTGCTCGACGGCAGCGTCAGGGGACGAAGCGGGGGCATAGATGACGGTGAGGACCTCGGTCACACCCTCGAGGATCTGCGTACGAGTTGAATCACTGATGGGGCTGCCGAAGGGACCGGTCACGTCGGCGAGCACGGGGCGGTCAGTGAGATGCCAAACGCGCCTGCCAATACCTTCGTAGCACTCGCCAGGAGCACCGAGGCGCAGCGCAACAGGCGCCGAGACTTGCGAGCGGTTATAGACGCCGTAGGGCCAGCCTGCCTCTACCGAGCCTAAGTTTGTGAGATCAACGACATTCGACACGTGGTAAAGCCCTTTGCCTTGAATCACGCGACGCAACAGCGCTTCCGACGAGGGGCGGTACTTGGACGGGTCAACGCCCCAATGGCGAAACATGGCGCGCACGGAGATTATTGACTCTACCTCAGCAAGCGATTCGAGCGTGAACTGCTGGCGCAGGCGGGCACACAGAGTCTCCATTTCACGGACAAGTTGCGGGCCGGATGGAGTGACAGCGACGTAATCCGCTTCAACCACGGCCAGCCTTGCGCCAGGAAGTTGAATTTCAATATTCATGATGGACTGGCCTGCGAAAACGCTCTGCTATGATGAATGCGACCACGAATGATTTTGACGGAGCGCAATCATCACGAAAAGCGACGAATTCGAATATGAGAAATTTCGACAAGGAATCATTCTCTTCAATTCCGCGGAATTTTTCAAAGCGCATGAGGTTTGGGAAGAGTTGTGGCTGACCGCACGGGAAACCGACAAATTATTCTTGCAGGGCATGATTCAGCTCGCTGCCGCGTTCCATCATTACACGCGCGGGAATCTGAAGGGAACCAAATCGCTGCTCGAGGCGGGTTTGGACAAGCTGAGGAGATTCCCGGGCGAGCACCGTGGAGCGAATCTGAACGCCTTGTGCGGAGCCGCTGATGGCTGGCTAGAAACCGTGACGAGAGGTGGATCGGCAGCGGTGGCTGAGTTCCCACAAATTGAGTTGGCGCAACCGGGCCGGTCGAATTCAAGCACATAGTTGAGAATGTCCATAATTGAACATTATTGTTTTGGAGTTGGTGGCACCGTGCGTACATGAGCAAGAAAACGCCTAGAAAGGAATC
>DATGJE010000034.1:0-4282 GCA_035295305.1 Candidatus Acidiferrales bacterium
GTAGACCAAATTTCAACCTGGAGGGAACGGATGCCCGAGACGGCTCAGGAAATTCCAGGGGACTTGATGTCGAACGACGAACAGTTTCGCAAGCTGGCGCAAGAACACTCCCGGTACGAAGAGCAACTCCAGCAACTGACCCGGCAGCCGTACCGCAGTTCAGAAGACATACTCCTCGAAACGCAAATCAAGAAATTGAAGCTTCGATTGAAAGACGAAATGCAGCAGCTTATAGCGCGCCGGCGACGAGAGAGCCGGGCGAGCTAACCCCGCACCGTAGAGTCTTGTTCTGTCGTACAATGCAAGTGTCTTTGCGCGAGGTATGCTTCGTCCCTTATGGTGAAGGATGGATATCGATTTGCCCTGCCGCCGTTGATCCTGGGAATTATCCTGCTGGCGTTTCGTTGGTGGTGGGCGGCGATTCTGGTGGCGCTGGGGCTTTTCGTTTTGTATTTCTTTCGCGACCCCGAGCGGCAGATTCCGACCGATCCTGGCGCGGTCGTTTCGCCGGGCGATGGACGCGTAGTCGAGATTGTGGAAGAGCCTCTGGATGGTCACGAGGGCAAGCGCGTCAGCATCTTCCTTTCGGTCTTCGACGTTCATGTTAATCGCGCGCCAGTGGCGGGAAAAATCCGGAAAATGGAGTACCATCCAGGACGATTCATGGCCGCGTGGAATGGGAAGGCGTCCGCCGATAACGAGCAGAACGTGATTTCGATTGCCACGCCGTCCGGTGAAATGAGTTTCAAGCAAATCGCCGGGTGGGTCGCGCGGCGAATTGTTTGCTGGAAACACGTGGGAGATGAAGTGGCGCTTGGCGAACGCGTCGGCATGATTCGTTTTGGCTCGCGCGTCGACGTATGGCTTCCGGCGAGCGCAGAGATCCTCGTCAAACGGGGGCAGCACGTGGCGGGAGGAGCCACGCAAATCGCACGATGGCTACGGACGAAATAAAATCGCTCGATTTTGAGACAGACGAGCCGCCTTCGGCGCGCGACAGCAAATTGCGCCGCGGCGCGTATATGTTGCCGAGTTTGTTCACCGTCCTGAATCTTCTCTGCGGCTACTATGCAATCCTCGAGACCTTTCGCGGCGGCGCGGGCGACATGGACAATGCGGCAAAAGCAATCGGTGCGGCCATTGTGTTCGATTCCCTCGATGGCAGGGTGGCGCGGCTGATGCATGCGAACTCCGAATTCGGCAAGCAGTTCGATTCGCTCGCGGATGTCGTCAGCTTCGGAGTTGCCCCGGCTTTCCTCGCGTTTGGCTGGGGCGTCAAGGGCGTGGTCACCAGCGAATCATTTTTCGCACCATACATTGTGCAACTCGGATGGCTGGCCAGTTTCGTTTTTGTGATTTTCTGCGCGTGGCGCCTGGCCCGGTTCAACATTGGCATGGCCGGCGGCTCAAAATATTTTGTGGGCCTGCCAACCCCCGCGGGTGCTGGCGCCATCGCTGCTGTCGTCCACGCTATGTGGAATCCGATTGAGGATTGGCGCAAATCGCTGGTATGGGTGCTGCTGGTGTTTCTCCTTGGATTTTTGATGGCCAGTAAGGTGCGCTACTACAATTTCAAAGGTGTCAACTGGGGCCGGCGGAGAACCTCGCTCGCGGTCGTGGCCATGGCTCTGATTGTCGCCGCGATTTTCCGTTATTCGGAGACGACGCTTTTGCTCATCGCCAGCGTCTACGTCTTGCACGGGCTCATAATTGAATTCCTTCGTAAAGTACGTCATCGGACCGTTTCGCATCCCGCCTGAACATGTCCCGCGAAAGTCCCCGCCATCGGATAGCTATTGTCGGCGCATCGTCATTGCGTGGAAAAGAATTGAAAGAGGTCATCGAAGACCGCAATTTCCCAGCTTCCGATATCGTTCTGCTGGATACTAGCGTGCCGGTTGGAACATTGGCAGAAGCCGCGGGCGAACCGACATTTATCAAGCCCATGGACCGCGAGAGCTTCGATGGTTTGCGTTTTGTTTTCTTCGCGGGCAGTCCGGAGGAGGCGCGCGACAACTGGAGACTGGCCCACGACGCGGGCGCGACGATCATCGACTTAACCGGCGTATTGGAGGCCGCGGCACACGCCGCCCCCTGGATTCCGGAATTGGACACACTCCTCGCCCCGCCTGAACACAAAGCCAGAAAATCCGAAGGTAGCGGCATTTTTTCTTCTCCGGCTCCCGCAATCATAATTGCTTCTACCCTTGCAGCGGCTCTGAAGAAGTTTTCGCCGGCGCGCCTGGCAATTTTGTTTTTTCCGCCAGTATCCGAACGTGGCCAGCTGGGCATCGAAGAACTCGAAAAGCAGACCGCTGATTTGCTGCTGTTTCGCCCCATCACGCAGGTAATTTTCGATACGCAGGTCGCGTTTAATCTCTTAGCCGGGTACGGCGAGGGAAGCCGCCCGAGTCTCGCGGAAATGCGTGGAGCGATAGCCAAAGGTATCGCCGCGTATCTTGGGGGGCGAATCGCGGTTCCGGCTGTGCAATTGCTTCAAACGCCGGTTTTTTACGGTTACGCCTTCGCCGCCTACGTGGAGTTCACGGAAAGATGCGAGCCGATGAAGCTCGACAACGCGCTCGCCGCGGCAGGCATCCATCTGGTTGGCGAGGACGAGCCAAAGCCAACGAACGTGAGCGTGGCGGGTGAACCGAAAATTCATTTAGCGCGTGCGGAACGCGACGAGAATGTGAACGGCGGCATCTGGCTCTGGGGAGTGACTGACAATTTGCAACTTGCCGCTGCCAACGCCGTGCGCATCGCGGAGGAGCTGCTTGCTCCTAAGATTTGATCCGCGGCGCGTGGCTCTCGCAAAATCCCTCTCGGCGCTGGCTTGCGTGCTCGCATGGGCAGGCGGATGTGGTTACCAAGTCGCGGGCCGTGCAGCTCGTTTGCCGTCAAACTGGCATACCATCGCCGTCCCCGCATTCGTAAATCGAACGCCTACGTACCGCATCGAGCAGCGCGTCACCGACGCCGTCGTTCATGAGTTTCTCGTCCGCACGAAATATCGCGTCGTGCCGCGCGCTGACGGTGCCGACGCTGTCCTTCACGGTGAAATCACCGATATCCAGGCCGTCCCGCTTCTCTTCGACGCGACCTCGGGCCACGTCACCACCATGCTCGTGACGCTCAAAATGAAAGTCAGCCTCGTCGATCAAGCCACCAAGAAGACCGTCTATCACAATGACAATTTCGTCTTTCGCGACGAATATCAGATTTCAAACGACGTCAGCACATTTTTTCAAGAGGGCGACCCGGCCATGGACCGCATGTCGCGCGCTTTCGCGGCCGATTTGGTCTCCGCGCTCTTGGAGGATTTCTGATGCCTCAGGCCACGCTCGACAATTTCTTGCAGTCCATCGTCAAGGGCAAACCAGTCCCCGCGATTCTGCTCTTGGGAACCGACCCGTATCTTCGCGACCGCTGCCGGAAGACGCTCATTGAGAAATTCGTTCCCGAAGCGGCGCGTGATTGGGCCGTGACGAAGCTGTCAGCCGCTGGTGGCGGCTGGGAAGAAATGCTGGAGCGCGCGCAAACCGTCCCCATGCTTTCTCCGCATCAAATTATTTTTCTCGATGGAATGGAGGCGCTCGAGCGCCTCGGCGAAGAATCCAGCGAAGAAATTGTTGAAGCGCTCAAAGCCTATCTGAAAGACCCCGCGCCTTTTTCGATTGTCGTCTTCGAAGCGGAATCTCTCGACGGCCGTCGCTGGGTTTCCAAATTGCTTACGGCGAATGCTCTCGTCGTCGAACTCTCCACCGGCGCTGGGAATATGGCGACGTTTGCATCGGACATGGCGCGCGAGCTCGGCGCGGAAATCGATCCTGACGCGGCGGCGGAGCTCGTGGAAGCGGTGAACGGCGAGCCAGCCAAGATTCGCCTCGAACTCCAGAAATTATCTCTTTACGCTGCCGGAAGAAAAATCGAATCCGCCGACGTCGAAGCCCTGGTTGTTTCCGCGCGAAAATATACGGTCTGGAAGCTCACCGAAGTCCTCGCAGCCCGTGACCGCCGCGCAGCCATGGATTTTTTCGATTGCTTATTGCGCGAAGGCGAGCCGCCCGCAGGAATGGTGGGCGCCCTGGCTTGGACGTACCGGAAATTGGTCGAAGCGAGGGAATTGCCGTCCGGGACAAATCAATTTCAAGCGTCGCGTGACTTGGGCATGCGCCCAGAATCGGCGGGAGTCGCCATGGCACAGGCGCGAAAGTTTTCGCGGGGGCAACTTCTGGAGGGAATTGTCGCGCTTGCGGAAGCGGACAGCGCGTTGAAATCC
>DATGJE010000035.1:0-3824 GCA_035295305.1 Candidatus Acidiferrales bacterium
CAATGATCGTAGGAAAAGTTCCGGGACGGCAACCGGAGAAAATGGCGAGAAGAAGGCTGAGACGACGGCAAAAACGAAAACACTCGATTTCCCAGCCGGTAGCTACATCATTCGCATGGACCAGCCGTATTCGCGAATTGCGGATGCGCTGCTCGATTATCAGTATTGGAGCCCGGATGATCCACAAAAGACTCCTTACGATGATACGGGCTGGACGTTCGGCGAATTGTTTAACGTGAACATCGTTCGTGTGACGGATACAAAGGTTTTGGACGTACCGATGGAGCGTGTGACGACAATCGCGGCCCCGAGCGGTGTTTCGGGGACTGGGACAATCTTCGCCATCAATAACAACGCGGATACGGCTCTGGCGACGTTGCGTTACAAGTTGAAAGACGCACAAATTGAGGCGGCCGAGGAGCCGTTTGAAGCAGACGGGCATAAGTTCAACCGCGGCTCGTTTCTGGTTCATGGGGCCAGCGGTGATGACTTGCGGCACGCTGTTTCAGATCTGGGCCTCGAAGCGTACGGATTGGGCGCAATGCCCTCTGTCAAAACGCATCCGGTCAGGGCTGCGCGCGTGGCGATTCTGCATACGTGGTTAAGCACGCAGACCGAGGGCTGGTGGCGCGAAGCACTGGACTTCATGCATGTGCCCTACGATTACATCAGCACGCAGACTGTTGCGAAAGAATCGGACCTCAATTCGAAATACGACGTAATTCTTTTTCCGCCCGTGGGACGATTTGTGAGTCCCGATCTGATCATCAATGGGTTGTCCAGAGACTGGGGCAATCCTTTGCCGTGGAAGAATACGCCAGAGACGCCGAACATTGGAAAGCTGGATTCGACTGATGACACACGGCCGGAGCTGGGATGGGATGGCGTGGCGCACCTGCAGAACTTCGTAAGGCATGGCGGGGTGCTTGTGACGGTGATGGACACCGCAAATCTAGCCGTGGCGCTTGGCCTGACGCATGGCGTCACGGTGGCGCGCACGTCTCGTGAAAGAATTATTGGCAGCGTGGTTCGAGCGAATATGGTTGATTCGACGAGCCCGATTGCGTACGGATACGGTGATCAGTTATCCGTATATTGCTTCAACGGACCAGCATTTGACGTTAGCAACGTTGCGGGTCGTGGTGGGTTCCGCAGACTTGGCCCGGAGATCAATGGACGGCCAACGGGACGGGGCACCCTGAGTGATCCCGATTTCGTAGTTGGCCGCCAGAACGAAGCGGCGACCGAGGAACCGAAAGTCGAGCCGTGGCAGGCCGAGCCCGTGACGAACGAAGAGCTCCGCAACGGCATCGGCGTGATTCCTCCAGCAGAACGTCCACGCGTGATTTTCCGGTATGCCGATAGCCACGACCTGCTCGTGTCAGGACTGGTTGAGGGCGGCGACGAAATTGCGCAACGCGCGGCGATCGTCGATGTGCCGATGGAATCGGGGCACGTAGTTTTGTTCTCGAACAATCCCATCTACCGGGGTGAAACACGAGGAAGCTATTCACTGGTCCTGAACACGATCCTTAATTTCGATAGCTTGAACGCAGGAAGGAAACTAGATAAACAGTAGGAGTCGCACCCAAGACAGCGTTCTTGTGTGTGACAAAAACCGCCCCGACTCTCGGGATAACGAGAGGCAAGTGCAACCGTATCAATGCGATGCGGCTGTATCGCTCAAATGGTCGTAGTTCATCGCGGCATTGAGCACAAGCATAAAACTTCCCTGCGTGATTTGGCGCCACATCGGATTGATAGCGAAGAGTACGACGTGGCCCCGTCCGACGGGGACATCGACAACTGCAGGTGTGTCCGCAAGGGCTGCGCCTCCATCCAACATCCCACTGATCCAAAGATTTTTCTCATCGGCAAATCGCAGAATGACGCGGGGATAAAGTGATTTGGGAGGAATGAACGCCCGCAGAAACTCGAGCGATTCAGGATTGACGTACAGTTCCTGTTCTGCGCTAGTGCGGTGAGGAGTCGCAGCAGGCGGATTCCAAGGGCGACCTTGCGGAATGTCCGGATCGGTCAGCGAACCGCGACCGCTCGGACGTTCGCGCGACTCGCTGCCAGCACCGCCTCCGAAGCCTGTGCCTCCGCCGGTGAGTGAAACGTGGAAGACGGGCGCCTGATTGAAATAGACAGGCACGTCAGCGTCGTAGCCATAAGCGATGGGACTGCGAGTGTCTTCAACGGTGGTGTTGAAAATTGCGCCGCGAGCGTGAAGCTGTGGCGTGGGCACAATCGAAACCGTATCGGTGATGCCTGTTTCGGTGGTGAGAATTGAACTGGACGCGACGGGGATAAGCAGGCCGCCGTCCTCGACAAATTTCTTGAGATTTGCGAGACCTTCAAAGCCGAGGCCGCCGCGAATGTCGCTGGTCTGATCTGGGCCGTCTCCAAAGCTCGGTGTGAGGGCGGATTTTTGCCACGGGATTGGTCCGTCCCCGTCGCTGCCATCGGGAAGCATGCGTTTTGGCACCCCGCTGATCAGGCGTGCGAGGTTGGGCATCGACGGAGGAATCAGGATGACGTCGTACTTTTCCTTTAGATCAGGGGTGTCGCGAAGTGTCGCGTCGGAGATGTAGGAATAAGGGACCCTGCATTCCTCGAGCGCAAGACGATACCAGCCTTCGGGCTGTGTGTTCATCCAGTTGTGGACGACGGCGATTCGCGGTGTTTCGAGCGCGTGGCGCGCGACGGAAACATTTGCTGACGTCGCGTGAATCTCGACGCCGAGATCTTGCGCCGCCGAGGAAAGCCTGTCGCGCAGGTCTGCCGGATTGCTGTCCGCTGGGATAATAAATGACCCAGCGCGAAAATCTTGACCGCCAACTTTGAATGCATCCTCCGCGGCGAACATTTTAACGCCGTGAAGGCGGAAACGAAGCGTCGCGAGGGCTGGCTCGGCATTCGCGTTGATGATAAAGAAACTGCCGCCGCCATCGAGTTTACCCGGTGCGTGAACCGGCTCGTCGATCAAGGTCATGGGCGCCTTGAGAACGGCCGCGTCGGTGACGCGCAGGGTAGCGACGTCAGCGAGAGGGCCGAGGGTCCAGCCTGTGTCGTCGTACGGCGTGGGATCATGGATAGAGTAATACTGCGTGTCGAGGAGCATGTCGGCTTCGCGGCTGTAGGGCTGGTCCATGCGAATCACGTAGCTGCCCGCGGGAATGGGCACGGCTACAGGAGGTTTTTCCTTCGCTGTTTTCGCGCCAACTTCTTTCGCGTTCTCTCTGGCGTTTTCCGAGGATGGGGTCAAGCGGGCTGGCGTTGCAGTGAAATCCTGATTCAGTCGCGCGATTTCGAGGCCTTGATCTTGCAGCAGGCGCGCAAGATGGGCAGAGAGAGCGGGCCGCTTGCCATCATTCAGGATTACCCAGGCGGCAGGGCCTTCCGTTGTGGCTTTCGCGATTGAGCGTCGGCTCATATCGTAAAAACGCTCAAGGAATTGCTCGGGACGCTGGGCCATGTAGTCGAGACCTACGAGAAGTGCGCTTTCTTGCAGGTTGACATTGTCGCGAATCGACCAGTCAATTTTGGGAAGTGGCGGATTGGGACGGAACCAAGTGCGGGTTGTATCCTCAGGCGAAACCGTGAGTTCCGCCGTGTCAGCACCGCGGCCGCCAAAGGTCTCGTAGAAACGCCCGATTCCGTTATGGCCCTGTTCGGCGAACATCATGTAGTTGGGCGCCCAGCCGTCGTAGAAGCCGTGCGTCCAAACACCGGGGATGCCGAAATCCGTCATTTTCTGCACTTCGTTGTACGCCATCTCCTGCCATTCGCTGATGACGAGGGGGTCGAGCCATGCGTTA
>DATGJE010000036.1:0-6809 GCA_035295305.1 Candidatus Acidiferrales bacterium
CCCAAAAATCCCCGCAGCCCGCGATACCGCGCATGACAAACCTCAAACATTTCCTGCGCTTTCATCGTCCCTCCGCTGACTGCGCTGCCTGCCTCAGGCGCTCGCCTGCCCTGCCGTTCGCTGCTGACATAAGCGTGGCTCGCCCGCCCTGGCGTTCCAGCTCCGCTTTGTTGTTTCTCGTTACATCGCTTCCACTCCTAAGAAGGTTTCAGTTGCAGCTGCAAAATTCCCCGCCGCTTCAGCTCAAGCGCCACTCCGTTTTACGAATCACGCTTTACGCTTCTCGAATTTCGATTTTCGCCCTCTTGCCCTGAGGCTTGCCCGTCTGGGCAGGAACGACGGGTTGTTTTTCGAGTTTCGAGTTTCGAGTTTCGACTTTCGTCTTCAACTCAGTTCCGCATCTCATCATCATCACTGACCGTATCAATCGTCTCTACCCACGTATCAAAGCACTCCTGCCAACCTTGCAAGTACCCGCGCGAATATTCCCCCGCCAGCTTCTGCTTTTCGCGGTAGACGCGCTGCAAATCGAACACGTCGTGCTTCTCGCGCGTCGGTGCGCGCCAAGCGACTCCCATGCGCCAAGCTAGCTCGCGTAGACCGCGTGCCAGCCAGTGCAGTGGAGCGGGAAAAAACACGCCCACGCGCCTGCGCGGCTCGTACCACGCCAGTCGCCAACCTCGAGGCGGCTGCGCGCCATGTCCCAGATCGCATCGCACCATGCCTCTCATGTTTCCCTCCCCGCTTTTGGTGGGTGCGGAACCTCTGGCCCAGCGCCCACATACAACTCCGCCCGCAGCTTTGCTTCCCGCCATGCTCTTTCGCTTTGCCATGACCCGTACGCATCCGAGTTTCCATACGAAGGAACGTACGGCCGCGGCGCAGTGCGGTTCTCGTAGCTTCCGCACGAGTGCTGGCTTACTTGTGGCCGCAGTCCGTGCATTCCATCCGCGAATTTGTTTTGCGTTTTTGTATTTTCCCTAGAAGGAAAATATTTTGAGGTGTTCTGTCCGGCTCGTTCTGCCGGACAGGCACAATTTCCACAGGGCGAGCCGTTGCTTGTATGTCTCTCAGATTTATATTCTCTATACTCTTTCCTTGAACGGGCCATCATTGGCCCTTTTGACCCGCCCTCAAGTGCCGGAAGTGGCCCTTTTGATTCCTGTGCAAAAAAAGAACCCTGTGGAAATCTCAGCTGCTGCGGCCCGAACTTCTTTGCTTTCGTGATCTGAATGATCATTCGCTTGTACGTGGTGTGTTTCACGCGCACGTAGCCGCTGCGCCCCAGCCGCGCCATCCAACGCTTCAGCGTGCGCACCGCCATGCCTGTGTCCTCGCTGATGATTTTGTAAGTCAGCGGCGAGCCTCCCAACACCAGCCCCACCCCGTTGTGTTCCCGTGTCTGCCGGTGAACAAGCCAACCGAACAGCCACACGGCCGGACCCATGCGCTCCAGGTGCGCGTCGTCCCACAGGCCCCCGCGAATCCCGCAATTGAGGTTCTTCCCTCGCAATTCAATTCACTCCGCTAACAATCCGCGCGTGCGCGACTTTCTTCCGGCGTTGCGCCGCACCGTGTTGCCGCTCATACTAAACAGTCCGCGCAACACATCACATAGACAGCCTTGAACCCCGCGCTCGTTGTAATCAACCTCTCGATTCGCTTTACGGGCGCATGCGTTCGGCAGAACGCGCAGACCTTCACGCCGGTATCTTGCGAGCGCTCGACTTTTCGTTTTGCGTTTTGTCGTTGTCGCATCGCCGCCACCCGCGCGCGATTCTCAGGATTGGCCCGCCACTGCCGCATGTACTCGCGTTTGTCACGCCGCAGCGCTTCTCGTTGCCGCTCTTCTTGCAAGGAAACCGCACGCGCTTCCCGCATCGCTTTTCCTCCAGTCGTGGCCGTCCGCCGCACCAAATAAACGGAGCCGGATGTGCCGCTTGAGATACCCGTGAGTTACTTATTGATTTATATTGACAGAGTATCTAGCTGCTGTATTCTTTCACGCGTCGGCTACTTCTCTTGGGCCCACTTCAGTGAAAACCGGAGGCTGTACATGAAAACTACGAAGTCCATGCTCGACTACCTTGCGAGATGCTCGCAGACTTCGCTCGAGTCGTTTCAGCTGGCTCGCCTCAACGACCTGGCCAACCTCCGAAAACAAATGATCGACGTAATTGACGAGTGGGTTGAAACCGATATCCAGGCGCGTATCTCGGAGTGGATTCTTCTCCGTAAGCGCCACCAGGCCACTCTCCGCTCTCCTCAAAGTGTTCGTCGCATCCGTTCCAAACAGGTTCCCCTGCCGCTGGTTCCTTCTCCCGACGAGTCGTCCACTCAATTCCCGGACCTCGCATCGCATCCCCTGATTTCCGTTCTCCGTGACGCCGTTTGTGACGATCCCCTTCCCGCTCTCCGCCGCAGGTCGGAGGCGCTCGTAAAGTCCAAACGCATCGCCTGACGCGACGCGCGCTTCCGCCGGCGTCGCGCGTTTCTGTTCCTTTTTATTCTCTGCGCAGTTTTGACCAGTTTTCACGTCTTCGTGCTCACTCCCGCTTGTTCAGCGCTTTACACCGGTTCGTTGCTTCGGGTTTGCTCCATTTTGCCGCCCCCCGAAATAGAAACTGCTGGCACGTTGCATGCCATCATTTCTTTGACGAATCGTCATCCAACGCCTCGCCCTCGCTCCCGATTTCAATTCTCTAGAGATTTCGCTTCCTCGGGGCTCTCGCCAAGTCTTTCGACTTCTGTTTACATCCAGCCTCTGCTCTCGATCTGTGCCACAACTGCGCACCCGCTCGCGCGTTCATCGCGCCGCGCAGGTTCGTCGTCTCCGCATTCGTGTCGTTGTTCGTGTCGGCTGAATCCTCAAACACAATTCCACCTCGCAACATCATCTGCCATCGTTTCCCAACTCAGTTCGCCACATCCCTCAGAGCCATTTTCTCGACTGCATCATCGTGTCTGCACTTGTCCTCATCGTCTCTGGCCGCGGTGCGTACTGACGAGATCCGCGTCCTTTCGTTCCCACCGAATTCCGTCGGCGCCATCGTGTCCACACTTGCCCGCATTATTCGCGTCTCTACTTGCCGGCATCCTCCCGCATTCCTGTCGTCTGAATCCTTCGGCTCAGCTTCGTACCTCAGCCGTCTCTGCCGTTCCTCGACGCAATTCGCCATCCTTCGAAGCCCGCTCACCTGCAAGCAACGCACGTTCACTTTTCCGCGCCCTTCGCAACCGCTGGGCCCGAGATCTGTGTCCCCTCGCCGCCTTGGGAATCTCTCTCTAAGTCATATCCTTTCCTTAGTCGCCACATCCTCTCCCGTCCCCGATATGCCTATAGAATCTGGACCTCGTTCGCCCCCGCGGGGATCTCCCTCGATTCAGATTCGCGCCCTCACTTACTCGCATCTTCTGTGCCTCCGCTGTACTGTACCGATGAGACCCGCATCTTCTCGCCCCGGGGGAATGTCTCTCGAAGTCATATTCGCGTCCTTCACTTGCCCGCATCGTCTCCGCACCGGCTGTGCTACAAAATCCGCGCGTCTCCTCATCGACCTGGCAGCTTCCCTGGACGTAACATTCGCCCCTCGCACTCGCTCGCACCATCTCTGGTCTGCGCTCGAAATCTGCGCGTCTCCTCATGCACTTGGCAGCTTCCCTGGACGTAAATATTCGTGCACTCGAAATGCCTCTCTGCGACGGTTTCTGCAAACGTGCCGCTTCTCTCCCACGGCCCCCTCTGATTGCCGAGCTTGTTTGCTGCGTCCATTGTTCGCGCGATGCGGGTCGATGATGCCCAAGCGTGTCCGATAACTCTCTACCGCGTTGTTGCGTTGTTGTTGTGGCGACCCGCGTCCGAAGCGTGTTCCACAACCCATATTCCGCGCGTCCCCCTCCCCAATATAGATTATACGAACGAGAGGCGATGGCGCGGGGGCGTGCGATAGTCGAGTCGCGATTCGTGTATGGTATTCTTTGGTGCTCGGCGCACGACGCTGTCGCTCAATTCTCTTGTGCTGACGGAAATTCGGCTGGCGCGCGGAAATTTACAGGGACGCTATGAGTGAGGAGCCACGGATGAAGGAACGGATCGAGAAAGATTCGCTGGGCGAGAGAGGCGTGCCCGAGGGCGCGTACTACGGAATTCAAACGCAGCGAGCGATCGACAATTATCCGATCAGCGGTTATCGCGCGCATCCAGCGCTGATTCAGTCGATCGGCTTTATCAAGAAAGCGGCTGCGTTGGCGAACGAAGAATTGGGTCTTGTTACGCCGCCGATTGCGCGCGCCATTGTTCGCGCCGCTGACGAAGTCATTTCCGGCAAGTTGAACGATCAATTTGTTGTTGACGTGTACCAAGCGGGCGCCGGCGTTTCGTTTCACATGAACGCGAACGAAGTGATTGCGAACCGCGCGATCGAGTTTCTCGGCGGCACACGCGGCGACTATTCGATCTGCCATCCGAACGATCACGTTAACTTCGGGCAATCCACGAACGATGTTTTTCCGACGGCGATGCGCCTGGCGTCGCTGCTTCTGCTCGACGAAGCTCTGAACGCTTCTGCCAAGCTGGAAGATTCGCTGTCGCGCAAGGGCAAGGAATTCGACCGCATCCTCAAATCGGGCCGCACGCACATGATGGACGCGGTACCGATTCGGCTGGGGCAGGAGTTCCGCGCGTACGCGACGGCGATCAACCGTTCTGCCCGATGTATACATAACACCGAGGATTTGCTGCGCGAAGTGGGCCTCGGCGGCAGCGCCGTCGGGACGGGCGTCAACACGCATCCGAAATACCAGAAGCTGGTTGTCGCGAAGCTGAGTAAAATCTCCGCGCAAAACCTTATTCCCGCGGAAGACCTGCGCTACGCGATGCAATCGAATCTCGCTATGTCGACGGCGTCCAGCGCATTGCGCAATCTGGCGCTCGAATTGATTCGCATATCGAACGACCTGCGCCTGCTGTCGAGCGGACCAAACACCGGGCTTGCGGAAATATTGTTGCCTGCGCTGCAACCGGGATCGTCCATCATGCCGGGAAAAGTAAACCCCGTCATGGCGGAGCTGACCGCGATGGTCGGCTTCCAGGCCATCGGCGCGGACGTGGCCACGGCGCTTGCCGTTCAGGCCGGGCAATTGGAATTGAACGTGATGATGCCGACGATGGCATGGAACGTTCTGCATTCCGCCGAGATTATGAAGAACACCATGCGCGTGCTCGCCGAAAAGTGCGTCGACGGAATCAAAGCCAACGAGGAACGCTGCCGCTACTATGCGAACGCGACCATCTCCGTTGCGGCCGCGCTCAATCCTTACATCGGCTACGCGGCCGCGGCGGAAATCGCCAAGGAAAGCGTCAAGACCGGCCGCACCGTCACCGAAATCGCGCTCGAACGCAAGCTCCTCGACCCGAAGCTCATGAAAGAAATCCTCGACCCCTATCGCATGACCGAACCCGCCGCGCCAATTGAGGCAGCCCGCTCGAAGACCAAGAAGAAGTGATTCTTCGTGCCTGACGGCAAGCAAGTGGTCAGTGCTCAGTGGCCAGTGGTCAGTAATCGTAACCCCCTCCCGAAAAAGGCGCATTTTAGTCCCGATTAGAAATCCCTATCCGCCGCGTTTCCCGCGACTTGCCTTTTCGTTGCTGGCGTTTTGTGTACCGATTAGACTTTCGCGGGCCGGAGAAACGTCCAAATTGTTCTCACAGTTTGGGTTAGGCGCGGTCGTGGACGGTGTTTGCGCGGACGTGGGGATTGTGCGGGTGTCCGAGTAAATGCCGCGAGCCCAGTGCGGGATGTAGTCGAGGTCAGGGACGCTTCGAGTGGCCGTTGGCGCTGAGCCGTTTTTTGGCTCATCGTGACCAGCAGATCCCTCACACCATCCGCGCGATGCGCGGATGGGTTCCCTTCCTTCGTCAGGGCCCTTCGTTCCTCTGGGTGAACAGGCGGGATGACAATTCGAAGCTGGCGGCGCTGACGATGGGGCAGCCGCGTCGTGATTTTCAGGCTGATGAGTCCCGGTGGAGACACCGGCCGATTCGGTCGAAAGCGAATCGTGGCGGGATAAACCCGCCCCTACAGTGGCTGCGTGTTCGGTGACGTGGACATGGGTAACGAGGGACTGCTTCGGTGGCTCGACCCAGTGGCCGTTTTCGGTGATCTGAGAATAGATGCGAAGGGCGCGAAGGACAGCCATGCCGCTTGGCGGGGCTTCGTCGACGCGCTCGATAATGCGTTCGCAGACACCACGAAGATTGGCGCGACGACGTTCCAGGAGTCCGGCAGCGACAGCGTGGCGGTAGACGGAGGAGCGCGAAGGAAGTTGATAATTGAGGGCAATGGTGTTTTCAGAGCGCCAATTAACGAAGTCGGATTCGATGGAATCGCAGTCGGGATGGTTGCAGATGGCGCATTTGCGGGCGTGGCGTTCGAAAGAAGGATTGGACTGGCAGCGGGCGGCGATTTGGGCTTTGGCCGCGGCGGTATCGTGGGCGCGAGCGCGTTTTTCGCGGCGGCGGGCGTTCTTTTCTTCGTTTTCGATTTGGGCGCGGGTGGTGAACGGGGATTCGTGCTGGATAGGCGGCAGGCCGGCGGCGATTCGGTCGGCGTTGAGAGCCTCATCGCGGCTGGCGATAGCTTCGGCGAATTCGGGACTGAGGATGATCTGAACGTTCTTATCTTGAGGCATGGCTGGTGTATCTCCTTTAGGTGAACGGATTTGTGGTGATTTTCTTCCCTGCGGAGGCGAGGAAGAGCGGCGACCCGCCTTCGCCAAGGCTACGGCGAGGCAGGTGAGTGATTGGCGTG
>DATGJE010000037.1:0-8868 GCA_035295305.1 Candidatus Acidiferrales bacterium
AAATGATCCGTGTTCGTGTAGAACGAAAGCGCGCCCAGCGGACCCGTCGCTCCTGCCACAGGGCACGAAGTTGTGAATACAGTAGAGCCTGGTTCGGCAAAACAAATGTCAGTCTGAATCGAGATGTCCATATAGCTGTAGCCGAAGTCAACCCACAAACGGGAACTAGGCGCCAGAGTCGCGTCGAAGCTATAGGTCCTGCCGTGCTCCAGATTGTTCACGGTGAGCACATTGTCGCGGTTTTCGTGGATATCGATCGCGCCAACGATGGTCGCCCATTGCTTCGGCGTGTAGGTCGCATGGACCTTGTAGCTTTGGACTTGCCTGGGGCTTATCCGCGTAAAGGAATTGTCGTTGTATCCGAACATGAAGTCTGCGCCGATCCGAAAAGTGTCCGTGGGGCGCACCGAGACGCCGAAGAGGAGGGCATTTTCGTGGATGTCAGTGAGATTGCGAGAGGTATCGTTGCCTACCTCCGGTACTGGAGCGGTCGGCGAACCCTCCACGATTGAGCCGTCCGCATTCTTCGCACACACTGCGGGAAGTGCGCCCGCAACCAAGGCACAATCTCCGCGGGCAGCCAGAAAATCATTCCCGGCATTTCCGGTGGCCCCTCCGGGGAAATAAATCTCGCTTGTGTCGAATGTGGCGCTGAAATCGGAGATGGTCCGGTCCGTGTACACGTACCCGATGTGTGCGTTAATTCGCGGCGTGATCTCGTATTCGACCTCAATGGTATTCGTCTTTAGGTTCTGCCCCAGAAATCGTGAAACTAATTCGTTCACTACATCGGCCAGCGATCCGGAGGCATGCTGCGGGCAGTTCGGTCCATTGTAGGGGGCGGTGGGGCAAACCGTGGCGAAGTTTGCCGGGTTGACCTGTGCGATCGGAAGCAACATGCCCGCTTGTCCCGGTGCCGCTGGAGGCGTTGCAAAGAGATTTGTGTCGGCCGTGGCCCACATGCTGGGAATGCGCCAGTTGTCATATCGAAATTCATCAACAATGTGAAGCTTGTCGGTTACGCGATAATCCCCGGCCCAATCCGCGTTTACGGAGACACGCTTGGCGTTCGCCGGGCCTGCGACCGTACTCCCTCGAGTGACGGTCCGGCTGGTCCAGCCGTTTACGACTTCATTGAAATCGAGAGTCGAATTGGTGTCACTGCTGTAGCCCAACGAGCCGGACATAACCAGGTTCTTAAAATAACTGGACTGAAAGCCAAGGCGTTCGGTGGGAAACGAGCCTCGCGGACGCCCTACGCGGCTATAGGCCAGAAATCCATTGCAGTTCGCGTTCGCCGTGGGGGGCGTTGTGGTGGCGTTCGTCACCGGACTGGCGCAGGGCGTGTTGCCCTTCGTATTGAAAATAATTCCCAAGTCGGCAGGCGTGCCGTTGGAAAGTACAAATGGAAAATTCTGATCGGTCACCGTGCTGTCTTGCTTGAAATAGTTCAGCAATTCGTCGAACGAGATGGTCGTTTTGGGCAGGAAGCGGTAGTCCACTCCGAGGCGATACGCGTTCGTAGTGTATCGGAAATTCTCCGCCAACAGAGGTTCCGTTCCGCCATCCAGCGTGGTGAACCCCGGGCCCTCGTTGACGTTTCGGGAATAGCCCAGCCGGACACGCAGGCGGGACTCCGGAAACAGCGTCAGATCGTAATCCTGCATCCGGCGCACGAGGTCCATGGAATGCGGCGAATTGACAAGAGCAAGAGCCGGAACTGAACTTGCGGGATTCAGTGGATTCGCCAGCAGATTGTAATCCCAGAAATTCTTGTCCCGCCGGAACATCGCGCGGAAGTCGTACAACTTGTTCTTTTCGATGCGCAGCCGCGTCACGTCATTCGGATCACCGCCGTATCCGAAATTGCTGAAAGTAAGGCTATCGAAAAAGAAGCCTTTGTTGTCCAGGGAGCGCATATCCAGCGTGTAATCGAAGAGCCGAAAGCCGGAGCCGAGATTCTCAAACGTATCGTAATTTCCTATGCTCCCGTCGATGGAACTGTTTCGGTAACCGAATTCAATGCTTTGTCGAACATTGTAATCGCCCGATTTCATCCCTTCATCGGAAGAGGTTGAATCGGTCTGCCGAGTCTGCGGCGGGGCCTGCTGAGCCTGCTGCGCACGCACGGGACAGGCAAAGAACAGCGTGACAACCAGAGCTGTCCAGCCCAGCGCGGATTCCTGAATTCGAATTCTCATGGAATGGCCACCCCACATTTCCCGCGGCTTCGTTCCACTGCGTGTTCGCCGATTTCCCATCGCGAGTCGCATTTTCGTTACCACCTATTTGAAAAAGTCCTTGTCAAAGTTCGAACCATGGATTTGCGTGTGGCATAGCGTGCAAGCCTGGAATTGAGCCGCCTGATTATGAAACGAAGGCGCTCCCGGCGCGTTGGCGAACGATGTCGTGTGACACTGGAGACAGAGAAGATTTACGTTGCTCAGTTTCATCAGGTGAGGATTCGGCGAACCGTGCGGATTGTGGCATGACTCGCAGCCTTCCACTTTTACAACCTCGTGCTCGAAGACGAACGGGCCCTGCTTGTCCGCGTGGCACTTATAACAAACCGCATCCTGCGCGGCCGAGGTGCGAAGCTGGTGCGGCCCGGCCGTTCCATGGGGATTGTGACAGTCGCTGCACTGCAACAGTCCTTCATTCACGCGATGGTGAAACGGCATGGCAAACTGCGCCTTCTGCTGCAAGTGGCAGGAATAACAAAGTTCCGGCTGCGATTTGACCAGCAGAAACTCCGCCTGTTTCGCATGATGGGGCGAATGGCACGACGTGCAGGACACGTCATTCTTGGCATGCAGAGAGTTGATTGCCTGCATGTGTTGAGTGCCGGAAGCGTGGCAGACCAGACAGCGCTGGTTGATATCTTTTGCCGATGCCTTTTCGAACAGAAAGAGCTTCGATGTATCGCTGGGGTCCGCAACGTGGCTCGCCGCCGCGCCGTGACACCCCTCGCAACCCTGGTGAGAAGGGCCATCCTTGGTGTTCAGCGTCGTTTTCCAGTGTGGAGAATTCTCCCAGGATTTGTACTCGTCTTCATGGCAAGTCTTACAAGCGTCAGCACCGGCGTAATCGGAGGGTTTCGTTTCAGGTTTGCTAGAAGCGCTCTTTTCCTGGACCGCCGCTCCATGCGGACCAGCGCTCGCCGAGGTTTGCTGTGGATGCGCTAGGACGAAAGCCGACAACAGTCCGAGCGTAAGGAACAAGCTCGAAACTTTCGAAAGCGCGAAAGCTCGCATCGAACTTCCCCCAATCGCCGCCGACATCACGCATACGGCCTTAAAGCGGGCTGCAGTAAATAAACTTCGGTCCCGTAGAGAGTACAGTTCACCCTTTCGGGTGTCTGAGCAATACCGCACAAATTCAACTCTTTTCCTAAGTTGCAGGGTGCCCGTGTCCCATAACGGAACTGGTCATCGCAGTGTACCCTTACCGTCCCCCTCTTCCCGCGGCTAGTCTGCTTCGAATCCTCATATTTCGGAAGTGACAGCAGTTACTACTCAATGTGACGCCAGTCACAGTACTGATATTCCCGAATGTGCATAGTCAAAGACGGTGGTGGGGCGGCAGAAATGCAAAGAGACGAAAGAGATCTTCTGGATGTTCTCAAAGACGAGCTCAAATTCATGGAGGGTGGCGGATATGCGCGTTCGCCTGGCACGTCGTGGAGGCCAGTTTTCATCTTCGAAGATTCTCCCGCGTGCATGAATCACGGCCACACGAATGATCCGGAATCGTGCAGCGATTGCGTGCTAATGCAACTTGTGCCGCCCGAGCTTCGCTCCGCTCCGATACCATGCCGGCATATTCCGCTGAATGCGGTCGGGGAAACGCTCGACTCGCTCTATCGATATGGCGACGAGCACGAGATTGAAGAAACGGTAACCAAATGGTTGCAAGCCACAATCTCCCAGTTGGAAAAAGAGCGAAGAGCCTTTCGCGACGCTGAAAACAGGTCCGCGATTCCGGAAGGCAATGCGATGAGGGGAGCCGCTCTATTTCAGAATGTTCGTCCAAAGTGCGCGAATCCTGCGTGCCCGGCTGAATTTCACTGGATTGGCGGCGGGAAGTTCTTTCGCTTCCGCTTTGATCCGGAGGCGAAGAATCAAAGTGAGTTCGCTGCAGACTCGTCAGGCCATCTTTCCCACGTGAAACATTTCTGGCTTTGCGAACACTGCTCCAGCATTTTCACTCTCGTATATGAAAAAGACTCAGGCGTAGTTCTAAAGCTGCTCAGGATCAAGCTCGCGACAGACGAAGCGAAAGAAGTGTTGAAGGCCGTGTCTTAGCTCGCGCGTAAACAATCCAACCAATACGATTGCGCCACGGACTCTTCATGCATTGCTCAGGCCTGCGTCACGCATTACGGCTCAATCGGCGTTACAACTCCGGGTGTGGTTCGAGAACATAGTTCGTGTGTGAAGCCCGCTCGTTTTTCTTGCCAGAATGTCGTTTTGTGCCGCGTTGTTTTTTCTTGGTTGCGGTGATTCGGCTCTTGCCCTTTCTGGTGGAGTCGTTCTTTGCCATCTCTTCCTCCTGGGTTTCTCGAAGTGCTGTTATTTCATGGACTGAGACCAGTGTCCACACCCTATTGTGGACAATCTGTATCACGCGCGTCTCGGCGTGCCCGTGACACGGCTCACGTTTACAGGTGACGCTCGTCACCGCCTCGCTTATTGCTTCGGATTATCTTTAGTTTCATCGGGAGGTGAAACATGAGGACTATCGAAGCAGGCACGCGAATTACTTTGAAGAATATATTGTTCCTTACTGATTTCTCTGAACCCTCCGAAGCAGCTTTGCCGTTTGCAGTCGAAATCGCGCGGGCCTATGGAGCCAAAACGTTTGCGTTGCATGTCCTGCGTCCCGATCCGTTGCTCTATTCAACACCCGCATCGGTCGGCCTCGCCACAGAAGCGCAGGAGGAAAGCGCAAAGGCAGAAATGCAGCGGATCGGCTCGCATCTCGCGGGCATGCCGCACGAGACGATGATGGAATGGGGCGTCGGAATGTGGCCGACAATTGCGCGGGCAATCAAAGAGAACCATATTGACCTTATCGTGCTTGGAACGCATGGCCGCACAGGCGCAGAAAAGCTCCTGCTTGGCTCGGTCGCCGAGGAAATCTTCCGCCGTTCACCAGTACCGGTGCTTACGATCGGCCCCGCGGTACCCAATAGCGTGCATACCGGCGCGCGCTTTCGTCGTGTTCTTTTCGCGACGGACTTCTCATCTCATTCCTTAGCCGCGTGGCCTTACGCGCTTTCTTTTGCGCAGGAGAATCAAGCGCGGCTCGTCCTACTCCACGTTGCGCCCAAGCCCAATGGCAAAGAGAAGTTCGGCGAGATCCCCAGTCCGCTGGCTCGCCTCAACGCCCTGCTCGAAAAAGACGCGGGTCTCTGGTGCCATCCCGAGGCAACAGTAGAGTACGGAGACCCCGGCACCGGGATTCTCGAGACGGCCAAAGAGCGCGGCGTGGATTTAATTGTCCTTGGTATTCGAAACACTGCCGATCATCTGGGCGCGGCCACGCACCTCGAGCGTGCCACAGCGCATAAAGTTGTTGCGCACGCGCGATGCCCCGTACTTACTGTACGCGAGTAAGGGAGAAGTTGAATTGTGCTCGCTGAACTAGTAGGTGCGCGGCGTACAGCCTGCGTCGCGCGCAGACCGGTCGAGTTCACGCATCGCCACTTATCACCCCGCTTGGAATAATACTTGGTGATAGCATCAGCGCGTGGGCGTTGAAATGTATGTAGGACATAATCGCTGTGCCACGTGCGAATGCGACCGCCTCAATGTCCTCGCCATAAATTGAAACCGCGTTCCCTGACAGTACGTCTTGTCCAAGCTAGCCGGCCGCGATCGCTTCATTCTTCTGCATCTTGCGATGGCCGCTCGCTGTATAGTTGGCGGGCGCGGATCAGCTCACAGGGATTTCTCATACTCGGGAGGGAATGTAATGGTTCAAATCATCCGGCGTTCTACTGGCCTTTGGATTTCTCTGGCTGTTGTGTTCTGCTTCGCGCTCGGCACGGCAGCGCAGGTCAGCCCTGATCTGTTTTCTGCCTTGCAGTGGCGCAACATCGGTCCGTACCACGGCGGACGCATCGCGTCAGTCTCTGGCGTCATCGGAGAACCCGGGACGTTTTATGTCGGCCTGCCGCAAGGCGGGATCTGGAAAACGACCAGCGGCGGCATGACGTGGTATCCGATATTTGACCAAGTGACGGAGGTTGATAGCATTGGCGCGATTCAAGTCGCTCCTTCGGACGCCAACATCATTTACGCCGGGAGCGGCGACGCAGTGTCGAGTGCCGCGACGGGCACCAACGGTGACGGGATGTACAAGTCGACGGATGCCGGGAAGACCTGGGTGCATATCGGCCTTGAGGGCACCACCAGGATCCCGAAGATTATTGTCGATCCCAAGGATCCGAATATCGTGATTGTCGCTGCCATGGGCGGTGCCACAGGGACGCAGCGCGGCATTTTTCGCACCGACGACGGTGGTCAGACCTGGACCAACGTGTTGCACCCTGACAATGAGACCGGCGGTCGGGATCTCTCTTCACCCTTTGACGACCCAAGCGTGATCTTTGCGACCACCGAAGCGGAAACTAGGGCAGCCCCTGCAGGCGGCGCGGCTCCGCGCACTGAGGCACCTAGCCACACCAAACTCTACAAGTCCCTCGACGAAGGCAAGACTTGGACGGAAATCACCTCCAACCCGTTGACTACTGGGCGGGTCGGCGTGGCTGTGGCGATGCATACAAACGGACAACGCATTTACATCGTGGGTGCCCCGAAGCCGAATGCCTCCGGACTTTTCCGCTCGGACGACCAGGGCGCCACGTGGAAACACATGGCGGGCGACGATACGCGCATCGGCGGCAGGGACTATATCTGCGGAGTCTGGGTGGACACGCAGAATCCCGACGTAGTCTACACGCTGAGCACGGCCGCCTATAAGTCGACCGACGGCGGCGAGACGTTCATCCCCTTCAAGGGTGCTCCGGGCGGCGAAGACATGCACGACATCTGGATTGATCCAACAAACGGCAAGCGGATGCTGTTTGGCGTCGATCAGGGCGCAGCAATTACTTTTGACGGCGGGCTTACGTGGAGCAGCTATTACGCTTTGCCGGTCGCGCAGGTCTATCACATCTCCACCGACGACCGGTATCCCTATTGGGTCTATGCTTCTCAGCAGGACACAGGCGCTGTGGCGACGCGTACGCGGGGCGACGTGGGTACTATCTCAGAGGTCGATTGGATGCCAGTGCCTTCTTCCGAGTTCGGAACACTTACAGCGGATCCTCTCGATCCCAATATCATCTACGGCGTCGGCTACGGCGCCGCAGGAGGCGGCAGCGGTTTGGTAAAAATCAACTTGGCGACAGGTCAATGGGAAAACGTTGCGCCGAATTTTGGAGCGGATGCAGCCAAGTACCGTTCGAGCCGGGACGCCTGGCGGAGAATCGATCCCTTCGATCCGCATGCGATTTATACGGACATGCAGTGCTTGCTGGTGTCGCGCGATCAGGCGCATTCCTGGAAGTCTTTCAGTCCCGATCTTACTGTGGAGAAAGGCAAACCGCAGGTTCCTTGCGGCACACCGCTACCGCCCGCAGCAGCGGTGCCTGCTACCGGGCGAGCGAATGGTGAACCTCCGCCTCCGCCGCCACCCTCCATCAGCGACTTTGCCATCTCGACCGTTCACAAGGGCGTCTTCTGGACCGTCAGCAGCAATGGACAGATCTACAACACGGTGGACGACGGGGCGCACTGGAACAATGTGAGCAATATTCCAGACGCCACGAATGTCGTCTTCAACACCATTGAAGCGGGCCACTCCGACGTCAGTACTGCCTATATCTCCGGCAGGGCGCACGGTAACGGACCGCCTACAGCCCGAGGCCCAGAATTCCCCGGCCCTAATATCCCGTTGATATGGCGCACGCACAACGGCGGCAAGACCTGGACCAAGATCGTCAACGGATTGCCCAGCGACGAGCCGACGGGAAGCTGGGTGAACGTGATCCGCGAGGATCCAAAACAGAAGGGCTTGCTCTTTGCCGGCACCGAGACCACGGTCTATGTGTCGTTTGACGACGGTGAACATTGGCAATCGCTGCGGCAGAATTTGCCCAGCACCTCGATCCGCGACATGGTGTTTCACACCGACGATCACATGAGTGATCTGGTGATTGGAACCTACGGCCGCGGTTTCTATGTTCTCGATGACACCACCCCTCTGCGCGAAATTGCCGCCAAATCTCAGGCAATCGCAGCCGCTCCAGTCTATTTTTTCAAGCCTGGTGATGCCATCCGTGCCCGTGTCAGCGATAACTGGGACCAGCCCCTCAATCCCGAGTTACCCCACGCGCCCAACCCGCCCTACGGCGCCATCCTCTACTACCACCTGAGCCAGCCGCCCTCCGGCGAAATAAGACTGCAGGTCTTCGACGCAGAGGGCAAACTGGTCCGCACGATGTCGAGCATTCCGCCGGTGCTTCCCGAGCGCTGGCCCTATCCCGAATACTGGGTGGCCAAAGGATCTGATCTTGCGTTGCCGACCAAAGTGGGCGCCAACCGCACCAATTGGGATCTGCGATACGACGATCCGCCGGCGTTCAACCTTGACCTCGAAAATCAGATGAATGTTGCGCCCGGCGGATTTGTCACCCCCGGTCCACATGGGCCGCAAGTGATCCCCGGCGTCTACACACTGAAGCTGATCGTTGATGGACAGACCTATACGCAGACGGTGAGAGTTCACAACGATCCGCGTGTAGGCGAGGGCGCCAAGGTCATGGCCGACCTGCGCGCCAAGAACAAACTCATGATGTTG
>DATGJE010000038.1:0-3929 GCA_035295305.1 Candidatus Acidiferrales bacterium
CGCTGCTTGAGTTCGCGCGGCGTGCCGAGGGCCATCACGCGGCCGTAATCAACGATGGCGACGCGGTCGCAGAGGCGTTCCGCCTCTTCGATGTAGTGCGTAGTCAAAAGGATCGTCTTCTTTTCTTTTTTTAATTCTTCCAACGTGTCGTAAATTTCGCGGCGCACTTGCGGATCGAGGCCAGCCGTCGGTTCGTCGAGAAAAATCATACGCGGGTTGTTTACCAGCGCGAGCGCGAGGGCGAGGCGCTGCTTTTGTCCGCCAGAAAGCTGGTTGTAGAAGGCGTTGCGCTTTTCCTCGAGTTGGAAACGCTTGAGCAGTTCTTTGGTGTCGCGATGGTTGCGATAGAAATGCGCGAACATCTCGAGCGTTTCCTCGACGCGCATTTTGTCGGGAAGGGAAGTGGATTGCAAAGCCGCGCCGACAACGTGCTTCATTTCGACGGGGCTTTTTTGCGGATCGAGGCCGCAAACGCGCACCGTGCCGCGGTCTTGAGTGCGCAGCCCTTCCAGGATTTCAATGGTGGTGGTTTTGCCTGCACCGTTCGGGCCGAGCAGCCCGAAAAGCTCGCCTTCGTGGACCTCGAAACTCACGCCGCGCAAAGCCTCGACCGCGCCGTAATTCTTGTAGAGGCCCGCGACTTGGATGACTGGTTCGGTCATGATTTCGTTCTTATCGCAACCCTTGTTGAATGATTTGGTCGAGCTACTTTTTATCACACCGCGTGCTACTTTCGCGAACCGGCTCTCTTGCGCTTCGGTTGTCCGGCCGTTCGCGAGCGCGATTTCTGCGGCTGCCATTGATGCGTGGCAAGGTCAACCGCCATGCCCGCGAATTGAGTGCCTTCGCTTTCGAGCAGACGGCGCTGCTTGCTGCCATACGGCTCGCGAGGCAGTAGCTTCCCGCCAGCTCCCACGACGCGGTGCCACGGAATGCCTTGCCCTGAAGGGCATCCTGCGATGGCGTAGCCTGCCGTGCGCGCGCCGCCGGGCAAATGAAGCATTTGTGCCAGCTGGCCGTAAGTAACCACACGACCGCGGGGGATGCGTTTTACGAGCTTGTAAACTTTCTGCCAACCACCGCTTTTCTTCGCCATCGTATTGCAATCCTCGTTGATTTGAATTGGCTTGAAGTAGTAGGACTCGCGATGCTGAGATTGAATCTTTCGAATGCTTTTCGAAAATCGCGCATCTAATTAGTAGAAGCGAAGTCTGCCTGATTCGCGGATTCGTTTCCACTTCAGTTCCAATCTCTGCCGCGATCTCTGCCCAACTGGCCTCGTTTTTGGCGCTTCCTTGCTAATTACCGATACGATGCAACCCTGCAAGGAACAGGGCATCATACCATTGACGGCGTAGTGGACAGAACATACACTACGCCACAGTGGAAGGACTTAGGGGGCGATCGTGGCGTTCGTCCGGCGCAAAGGGAACTCGTACTACCTGGTGCACAACGTCCGCCGCCGCGGAAAGGTCGAGCAGCTTTATCTGGCCCGGCTTGGTGAGCGGCCGCATATAACGGACGACGTGGTGCGCGAAGTTTCCCGCAATCATCCGATGCTGGAACTGGATTGGTCGCGGTTGCGCGAGGACGTGAACAGCCGGGTGGAGCTGTTCGATCCAGGCTCTCCCTATGTGAAACAGTTGCTGAATTCCCTACGGCTACTGAACCTCGATCTCGCGGATCTTTCGCCGCCATTACTGTTGTTGCCGGACCACGGCAATTCCGGCCATGACCTGGTGACACAGCTCAGGCTCTTGCGCTCCACAGTCGATATCAAGTTGGAGCAGTTCGAGCGTGTGAAGCCACGCGCTCTTGAAGGGAACCGGAGATACCGGTAGGGGGGAGAAATACCATGACCCGGGCACAACATCTAGATCCCACGCAGCGCAGCCGCGAGTCTCGCGAATTCGAGACCGCATTGCGGCGGAAGATTGTGGGCCAGGAAGAAGCGGTGCAGTCTGTCGTGGACCTGTATCAAGTGTTCCGGGCGGGATTGAATTCGCCGGGGCGTCCGGTGGGAAACCTCTTGTTCCTTGGGCCGACAGGCGCGGGCAAAACACGCGTGGTGGAGGCTACGGCGGAAGTGATTTTCGGCGACCCGCGTGCGGTGATTAAAGTGGATTGCGCGGAATTCCAGCATTCGCACGAAATTGCCAAACTGATTGGTTCGCCTCCAGGATATTTGGGGCATCGCGAGACGCATCCGTTGATCACCCAGGAAGCGCTGGCGCAATATCACACGGAAAAGATCAAGCTGTCGTTTCTGCTTTTCGACGAAATTGAGAAGGCGTCGGATGCGCTGTGGCAGTTGCTCCTGGGCATTCTCGACAAAGCCACGCTGACCTTGGGCGATAACCGGCGCGTGGATTTGTCGCAAACGATGATTTTTCTCACCTCCAACCTGGGCGGCTCGGAGATAACCGAGCTGATGACCGGCAAGCTCGGGTTCGCTCCCGTGAACGCGGCAGATACGCCAGCGCGCCTCGAACAGAAAATCGAGCGCACGGCTGCGGAAGCGGCGAAGCGGAAATTCTCTCCCGAGTTCATGAACCGGCTCGACAAGGTAGTGGTTTTTCATCCACTGCGCGAACAACAGCTCGAACTGATTCTCGATATCGAACTCGGCATGGTGCAGCAGCGCGTTCTTGAAACAGCGAAAGGTAAATTCCTGTTCCGCGTAACGCAGCCGGCGCGCGAATTTCTGCTGAAGGAAGGCACTGACATGAAATACGGCGCGCGGCACTTGAAACGCGCCATCGAGCGCCATCTTGTGTACCCGCTCGCCAGCCTGCTTGCGACGGATCAGATCCGTCTTGGAGACGTGCTGTCCATTGATTGGGACGCGACCGGGAATTGCCTCGTCTTTTGGAAGGAAGCTGAGGGAGCGCTGGTGACCGTTGAGCCGCCGAATCCGGGACTCGCAGCGGCGGCAGCCGGCGATGAAGACGGCCACGGGCGCGAAATTCCCACGGAGGCGGTGCCTGTAACCGTTGGGGCAGTGACTCACGCGGCTCGGGCGTTACGTCCCGCAGCGCACCAGGCGACTCCATCCGAGGAAGCGCGCTCGCGAAGAGCGAGGAAAGATATAGAGTAGGCTAACTTTCCCCAGATCTGCGTTGCCGCATTAGTGGACGCTTGCCTGTTCGCTGTGGCTGCATGGTGTATCCGCAACCTGCGAATTACCTGCTGCGAAACCTTCCTCACGATAGTAGCATCCGACCGATTGAGTTTTCGCCACCATGGGAAAACGGCACGGAGAACCAATGTTGGCGCGGAGTCGGGAAGCTGGTTTTATTTCTAACAGACGATCACAGCTGGCGCGAATCATGTTGCTGATTTTCGTGCTGCTCGCGCTGCCGTCGATTACACTCTCCGACGACCGCACCGTAATTCGCCCCGGCTGGAACGCTTTTTCCCCACAGCAGGATATCGAGCTGGGGAAAAAAGCGTCCACGCAAGTGCCGCGCCAATTTGCCCTTCTCAACAACAAACGCGTCGACCAGTATCTCCAGCGGCTGGGCACGCGACTGGCGGATCACGCGCCCGGGTACAAATACCCGTACCAATATCGGTGCATCAACAACGAAACGATTAATGCGTTCGCGCTTCCGGGTGGCTTCGTTTACATCAATCGTGGAGTGATTGAGAATGCGGACGACGAAGCGCAACTCGCGGCGGTGATGGCGCACGAGACTGCGCACGTTGCACTGCGACATGGCACGAGCCAGGCGACGAAGGCGTATGCGGCGGAGGCCGGAATCAATCTTGTCGGGGCGCTGATCGGAGGAAACACGGCCACTTTGCTGATGGGGCGATTCCTGGGCGGCGTGGGCATCCCGATTGCGTTTTTGAAAATGTCGCGCACGGACGAAAGCCAGGCGGACATTCTGGGAGCGCAAATCCTGCACGACTCTGGGTACGATCCT
>DATGJE010000039.1:0-4561 GCA_035295305.1 Candidatus Acidiferrales bacterium
GCCAGTGCCGTGCTGATTTTCCTGCGCCGTCGTTGCCTGTTGGGCTGCTTGTGTCTGGGCTTGCGCCTGGGCTTTCGCGTTACTGGCGAGCCCTACACTGAAGAGTAGAATTGCCGCGACGAAGAATGCGCGCACGTTGAAATGCATCTCTCTCACCTTTCTAAAAGTGCGGCGGCTCATTGCTGGCTCCCCTCGCCGGGCTTCGATGCCTTTTCGGGAAGATAAAACAGCACTGTTTCATGCTGGGGCACGAAGTATTCGTCGGCGACACGCTGAATCTCAGCCGCAGTGACGGCCTCATAACGCGCTAAACCGGAATTCACCAGATTTGGATTTTTGCCGATGACCGCCGCTTCGCCGATGGCGTCTGCCTTTTCCTGGTCCGTTTCGCGTCCCAGAATGAACGCCGAAATCTGCTGGTTCTTCGCTTTTTCGAGCTGGCTCGATGAGAGAGGCCGGCTCTTCACCTGCGTCAGGACGGAATCAAGCGCCTTCTCGCCTTCCTCGGCTGTATGTCCCGGATTCATCACAGCCAATACCCAGAAAAGATTGGGGTCCTCGGTGAAATTACCGAAGCCGACCGACTCCAGCGCGATGCGGTCCTTATATACGAGCGACTGATACAGCAGGCTGCTCTCGCCGCCTGCAAGGATGTTGGAAGCCAGGTTCAAAGGATACGAATCGGGCGTGAACTGCGCGGGCATCTTGAACCCTTCGATAATCGCGGGAAGTGGCACGCCGGGATAGGATTTCGTCACGTGACGCTCGGCGGCTTGAGGCGGTTCTTTGATACTGACGCGGGGAATGGGTCGAGGCGAGCGCGGAATGCCCGCGAAATATTTTTCAGCCCAGGCCAGCGCTTCCGCTGGGGCGAAATCGCCTACGATGACCACGGTGGCATTGTTTGGCCGGTAGTAGGTGTTATGAAAGGCGCGCACATCCTCGACCGTGGCCTGATCGAGGTCCGCAATGCTGCCGATGGTCGTGTGGTGGTAGGGGTGAACCGTGAACGCCGCGGCATACAGGTCTTCCTGCGCGCGGCCATACGGAGAATTATCGACGCGCAAGCGGCGCTCTTCTTCCACCACCTGGCGCTCCGATTTGAAATTCGCGTCGTCGACGTTGAGGCTGCCCATGCGGTCGGCCTCGAGCCACAGAACGCGGTCGAGGTAATTGCTGGGGAAAGTTTCCCAAAATACGGTGACGTCATCGTTGGTGTAAGCGTTATCGAAGCCGCCCATGGCTTCGACGATGCGCGAATGCTCGTCTGGGCCAACGTGAGCCGAGCCTTTGAACATCAGATGCTCGAAGAGGTGGGCGAAACCTGTATGGCCGGGCTTTTCATCCTTCGAGCCGACGTGATACCAAACCTGCAAATTGACAACCGGCACGTGATGATCCTGCACCATCTCGATGGTCAGGCCATTGGGCAGTGTGTGCGTTTGAATCGCGAGCGCCGGCGGGCGAACCGCATTTTCGTCAGCGACATGGCGCGCGTGAGCTGGCGGCACGGGTAGTTTCTTCTGCGCGGCAGCCTGGAAAGCGAGCGCCAAGACGCAGACCACGGACAAGAGCACAGCCTTCATGCGCGGAAATCGCTTCATTCGAATCTCCCTTATACGTGACGATGGTGCACGGCTCGCCTTAGACAGGCCCGCGATTCTGGCCTCTATCGTATGTGGCGTCGAATTTGATGTCAAACGCCTGCGGCAGGATGCACGCCCGGCCCGCATCGCTGGTACCGTTGACGGCAAACCGCGCGCTACTTTTGAGCCGCCGGTGGCGCTGGAGCAATGTTCAAGATGGGTTTCAAGAAGCTGGCGAACTCCATGGGGAAAATGAATTTCGTGGAGGGGCCGGCGCCAAGATTTTTCAGCGTTTCGAGATACTGCAGGCCCATCGTGTTCGCATCGAGGGTTCGCGCGATTTGGAAAACTTTGTCGAGTGCCAGCGCGTAGCCCTCCGCGCGGAGAATTGCGGATTGTTTGTCGCCTTCCGCGCGAAGAACAGTGGCTTGCCTGTCGCCGTCGGCGATGGTGATCTTGGCCTGGCGGTCGCCTTCGGCGGCGGTGACCATGGCACGGCGGGAGCGCTCGGCGCTCATTTGCTTGGTCATGGCGTCCTGCACGTCCTTGGGCGGCTCGATTTCGCGGATTTCGACAGACGTGATTTTCCCGCCCCAGCGAGACGTGACTTCGTCGAGCTTCCCGCGCAGCACGTTGTTGATCTCCTCGCGCTTGGCCAGCACGTCGTCCAAAATTAAGTCGCCGACGACGGCGCGCAGCGTGGTCATGGCAATTCCACGCGTGGCACCGCCGAAATCCTGCACCTGCACGACGCTCTGCACCGGATCGCTGACTTTCCAATACACGAGGAAATCGATGGAGATTGAAGCGTTGTCCTTGGTGATGCATGTCTGCCGGGGCACTTCCAGATATCGCTCGCGCAAATCAACCCAGATCGCTTTGTCGAGGATGGGAATCAGGAAAATGATTCCCGGGCCTTTCTGGCCGATGCAGCGGCCAAAACGAAAGACCACCAGGCGCTCGTATTCCTTGACGATTTTGATCATGTCCGTGATGAATTTCAAGGCGATCAATAGAATTACGACCACGACAATCAGAACGATCCAGCCGGTCATGCGAGCCTCCTGAATTTTTCGAAGCGCGAAAACTTAGGTAATGGGGCAGTTTGAATTTTGACTTTTTGTGTCGCGATCAAGAAAATTCAAACTGACCCAGCACTAAAACTTAAGCGAGTTTGCGAACCCGCAACGTTAAGCCTTGAATTTCTAGTACGGCAATCTTTTCCCCGCGAGCGATGGGCGCGGGGTCGGCGCTTGCGTCCCAGTCCTCGCCATTTACGAGCACCACGCCCCTGGGGGCAAGATCCGTTTTCGCCACGCCGATGCTGCCAATCACGCGCTGGACGCCGGTCAGCACGGGAGCGTGCCGCGCTCTGAGGGCCACGCGCACCACAAACACCAGCATCACCACCCACAGCAGCGCCGCGATGCCAATGGCCCAGGGCGATATGGCGTAACCCGCGGCTCGCGGGAACAGAAACAGCGAGCCAAAAATGAAGGCGATCAAGCCGGCGGCAGTCAGCACGCCATGCGAAGTGATCTTCAGCTCGAGCCCGAGCAGCGACATGCCGAGAATCAGCAACAGAAGACCCGTGAGATGCACGGGAAGATTGGTCAGCCCGAAAAGTGCGAGCAGCACTGCAACAGCGCCAAGAGTGCCGGTGACGAATCCATGCGGCGCAAAAAGCTCCACGACGATAGCGAGTATGCCCAAAAGGAGGAGCAAATACGCGACCGTCGGATCCGCCAGCGTGCTCAGAACTTCTTCGCTCCAGTTCAAGTTGATGGCGATTTGCGTTGTGCCAGCAACGGAGAGTGTCACATCGCCATTCGCCGTGTGCACGACGCGGCCATTGAGCTGGCGAAGCAAATCGGCCACGTCGTTCGCGGCGAGATCAATCACGCCTTGCTGCAAGGCTTCGGGTTCGGGCAAGGAGACGCTTTCGCGCACGGATTTTTCCGCCCAATCGACATTGCGATGCCGGGCGGCGGCAATCGAGCGGGCGTATGCGGCCGCGTCGTTCACAATTTTCTCGGAGACTATGCCGCCCGAGAGAAGAATCGGATGCGCCGCGCCGATGTTCGTGCCGGGCGCCATGGCAGCGACGTCGGCGGCAAGAACAATGAAGCAGCCCGCGGATGCGGCGCGCGCCCCGCGTGGCGCGACGAAAACGATCACGGGCACGCGGGCGTTCATTTCCGCTTGCACGATTTTGCGCATCGCGGAATCGAGGCCGCCGGGCGTGTCGAGTTGCAGAATCATGGCTGAAGCATGGCGCGATTCCGCTTCGCCGATGCCGCGCGAGATGTACTCGGCGGTAATGGCGTTGATCGGCCCGGCGTACGTGAGCACTACCACGTCGCCGGCGCGCGCGGAAGCAGACAGTCCGAGGCAGATAAAAATCCCCAGAAACCCTGCGCAGATCGCTGTGCGTTTCATTTGTGTTAAGTAGCGGGATGATATCACAGCGAATCGAAGGGACAAGCGCCGCCGGATTCGCGGACCCCCTTATGCCCCGAACCAGTATCCAATGTTCCGTTCGCGACACATCTGCGATCAAACGCGATGCAGGGTTCGAGCACAACAGCCGATAATGGCAACAGTGCAAACCCGAGCTCGGCTTGACTGCTGCAAAGGGAGCCAATTATGCGAGGCTTGGTGGGATTGTTAATCACGGCGGTCATCGTCGTGCTGGGCTATTGGTATTTCGTCTCGAAAACTCAATCGAGCGGCGTGCCCGGCGCTCCTGCGCAAGTAATTTCGACGGTCGGCGTGCAGAACGATTTGCTTTCGATTGCTCAGGCGGAGCGAATCTACTGGGCGGGACACGGTTCGTATGCATCGCTCGACGAACTGTATTCCAGCGGGGCGCTCGCGGTGAAAAAATCGGGACGCGCGGGCTACACCTATTCAGCGGAAACCACTGTCGACGGCTTCACCGTGACGGCGCGTTGCGATGCGGCAGCCAGGCCAGG
>DATGJE010000040.1:0-4036 GCA_035295305.1 Candidatus Acidiferrales bacterium
CCCGCTCCCGCAATATCCACGCGTTTCGAAGCCGCTTCGTGTCGCGACAGCCGTTCGTGATTCGCCGCCACGATGCTCTGTGTCCATTCGCCAATCACGCGTTTCGCCACCGCCGGCAGTGCCTGCTTCGCGCGCCCCGCAACCAGCGTCACAATCGCCCGTTGGTGCGCCGCATCTCCCGCGCCTGCCTGGAACGCTTCTCGCAATTGCTTCCCAAGTTGCCGGTTCGCCCGCAACGTCGCATCAAGCTCGCGGTAAACTTCCCCGATGATGCGATTCCGCGTTCCCGTCGGAACACTGTCCGGCAGCAGTTGCTTCACCTGCGCTTGAATCGTTCCCAGTACTTGTTCGACCGCGGCCGCATTTGTGTCGTGAAAGAACGCAACTTGCGCCGCGCGCTGTAGATCGCTCCCCGACGCAGCCGCTGGCTGAACTGGCGTCGCTTGCGCAACGCTCTGTTGCGCCTCGTGCGCCCCCTGTGCGCTGCCGACCGGCGTCGCTGCGCTCTTTTGTTGGCTACTCTGTTGCCCAATTTGTCCGCTAGCTTGACCCGCGTCACTCGGCGCACTTCCCGAATCGCCCATCCTCGACGGGAATAATTCAAGTTGCTCGGGCTTCGCCGTACTCCCAGAAGTTCCCGTGCCAGCGACACTCTCTGCGCTCGTTGCAATTCCTGGCGTTCGTGGCGCGCTCGCGTTCATTTTCGTCGCGTGCGCCTGCATCGCCTTCGCAAAATTCTGAAACCCCTCGGGAGACAATTCGTGTATTCGCGCCGCCAGCGCCGCATGATCGCTCGGCTGTTTCGAAAAAAACATGCCATCCAACTCCTCCAGCTGATTCTTCGCATCCTGCGCGGCACCGGGCGAAGCGAACACCGCCCGATACGCCTGCGCATCCGCTAACGTTTGCCGTAGCTGCGGGTTCGACTCTGCCAGTTTTGCGACTTCCGGACTCATCCCGTCCTCCGCGCTCGAATCGCCCGCCCCAGCGCTTCCAGCTTGCACCGGCGCATTGCCGGCCGCTCCCCAGCCGTCGCCATCGGCACTATCCATGTTCGTATCGTCGTCGCCGCTCGTCGTCGCTGGCTGCGATACTGCTGTAACCAATCCCAAAATCTCGTCGTCCGACAGTTGCCCGTGCGATTTCTTGTGAGACGCCCCAGGCGCGCCACTGCCTCCGTTCGGCGAAGTCGAAGTTGACCTCGAACCCCCACCGCGTACCGGCATTTTCGTAGTACTCACTGCCATAGATGTTCTCCTCTCAGTAGATAGTCTTGCCTGCCGAAGCACCCCGCCAGCGGTAACAGGTCGCCTGCTCCGTCTTCCCAACCCGTTCGTGTCACCTAGTGGCCGATGCGTCACAATTCAGCTTCCGTACTATTGGACACGGTGCTAACCTCGATGCAACATAGAGCACGTTGCACGGGTCAGCAGCGCCTGCCGCGACACAGTGCAGAGCCGCCTCGATCGCAGGCGGCCGAAATCGCGGTCGGCTTGTCTTTCCTTGGCGCGTTCGGGGGATATCGCAATGAACGCTCACTACTCTAAGGATTACGCGCCTTCAACTTCTCAAACCGAACAGGTCTCTGAACGTCGTCGCCGCAGGCGCGTCAAAGTATCAGCACAAATCCGTGTTCGCGCCACGGATCCAAAGGCCGACGCTTTCACCGAGATCGCCACTTCCGTCGACGTTTCTCGCGACGGCATCTTGTTCGCCACTGATCGCCGCGATTTTTGGAAGGGCATGTCTCTCGGTGTTACGTTTCCCTTCTCCTCCGCGCCCAACGCGCTCAATGCCGAAGAGCCTGCCGAAGTCGTTCGCACTCTCGAACTTCCCGACAACAAACTAGGCGTCGCCATCCAATTCCGCCGCATTCATCATCGCGCCGCCGCTGCAACCGCCGCCACGGGTCCGGGAGCCAAGGAGAAATCCACTGTCCATGGCGCTTCTTCTGCGGAAAAAGGCGCACCCATCCAGTCCACGCAAACGCGTCCCGTTGTTCTCGTCGTCGAATCGGATGAACGCGGCCAGGAGCAGCTGAAGAATCTTTTAACGCCCGAAGGCTACGACGTCTTTGTTGTTTCCACGGGAGCCGCGGCGCTCGACATCCTGCGCACCACCGTTCCCGCATGCTTCATCGCTGAAGTCGAAGCGGGAGATACATCCGGATACGATCTCTGCCTTATCATCAAGAACAGCGAACGCCTTTCGCGCGTCCCCGTTGTCCTTGTCACGCGCAATGCGCAGCCCGCCGACTACGCTGCAAGCCATAATTTCGGCGCCGTCGTCTGCATGGCCAAGCCTTTCAAGCCCGAACGCATGCTGCAAGTCGTTCGCCTCGTGGCCCCCATCGCCAAGCAGGATTCCTCCGCCTACGGCTCGTCTCGCAACGAAGCCTCCACCCTCGAACGCCACCTGTAATCGCAGCCGCGTCCGCCCATTGGCTCCGCAGTCAGTGAGAATCCGGCGGCTGCGGAATCACGCTCCCATACAAAAGCCACCAGCCGGATTTTCCCGGCGCGGGAGCGAAAGCGTCCACCACAGTGACGGGATGCATCGCTTCGCGGCGTGAGACCGGCAGGTCACCGGCCTCTTTAGCCCTATCCCTCGCAAACAAGCGCAGAAGAAGATTCAGCTTCGTCGCGACTGGCTTTCCGCCGAGGAGAGCTGCCCGGAATTTCCAGTCGCCTAGTTCCCGCAGGTCGCAGGGCTCCGGCTGAGAAGCATCCGGCGGGAAACCCGTCGCCTTCAGCACACGGCCTCTGTCGTCCAGATCCAGCACCAGGAAAAGACGGTCGATATTGTGCTCGACGAGGCAAGCTGGCAGCTTCGCCAAAGGTATCTCGTCGGATTCGGGATCAACGCGCGAATCAGGCGCGTTCCAATCGAGCGAAGTGCCGTCGGAGAACCAGAGCAGCGCCGCGGTCAGCTTTGCGCGCACCGGGCAAGTTGCTGTCGCGAACAAGCCTCCGCCGTCGACGGAGGCAGTGCCGCCTGGCTGCACAAGGTTTGAAATTTCGTCGGCTCCGCTACCGTCCATGCGCTTTCCAATCGCCAACACTTGCTCTGCCGGGACTTCCTTGGCGATTGCCCGTGCGATCGCGTCTCCGAAGCGTTCACCATTTGCTCCGTAATATTCGAGCACGAGTTGCATGGCGATGATGGGCTTCGGCGAGAGGTTTTTAATCCGAAGTTCCGCAGTCGCGCTCGAGTCAGCGGCAAAGAACTGTTTCTCAACGCCGATGTCCGGAAAACCGGAAGGAACCTCGGTCGGCAGATTGCGCACAAAACATAACCCTGTGCCGGGATTGGGGCTCTGTGCAAATACGGACGACGCAATCAGCGCAAACAGCAGGAACAGCAAGCAAAACCGCGACAGCAAAACCGCGCGCGGCCTCATAGACAATGGAGAATTTGACGATACTGTTTTTCCACTTCCTTGCCAGTGCATTTGTATCGGATGGTCCATAAGATCGCGCCGCCTTGCTGTTTGAAACCAGGGCCGGATTTGATCGTGAAATTCACGGTCCATTGCTGGTGGCCTCCGAGAGTTGACGCGGGTCGGCCGTCAACGCTCACGATGTCGCTATCTGCTTCCGCCGCAACGCGTATGGTGTTTGGATCGACGTAATGGAATCCCGTGCCGACGCCGGCAATGACGAGAACGGCCGTCCCGTGATAATCCTTACCCTGGTCACACTTCACACCGTTTGGATGAGAAGTAAGTGTCAGGCCGCAAAAGCCACTGGCTCGGTCAGAGGCCGCTGTCTCACCAAGCCGCGGGGATGAGTATATGCTAAGGGACGGTACATATCCAATAATCTGGCGACCTGATGCGTCATACGCATCACCGTTAGCTCCTGCGTCACGGCCTTCGTGACCAGCAATAATCCTGGCCAACTCGACGCCCCAGCCAAATACTGGATTTGCATAATAGCGGCCATTAATGAAGGGCATTTTGAATTCTCCAAGATTGCGCCGCGTCGAACGCCATCGCACGATGAAAGCCGGCTTTACCTGACGGCTTGCTGCTGCG
>DATGJE010000041.1:0-5664 GCA_035295305.1 Candidatus Acidiferrales bacterium
GTCGCGGTGGGAGCGAATTGTACGCTCGACGTTGATTTTCTCCCGCTCGCGGCGGGAACCCGCACGGCAACCTTGACACTCAACGACAACGCGAGCGCGAATCCACCAGTGACGCTCACCGGAACGGCGACCGATGTTCAAATAGGGCCGCCGCCGGGCGGAACGACTTCCGCAACCGTCACGGCCGGACAAACAGCCACCATAGCCTTGCAGTTGAGTCCGGTGAACGGATTTACAGGGATGGTCACATTAGGATGCACGAACGCGCCGCCAGCTGGCGGATGCAGCGCGTCGCCAACTTCGGCGCAGATTTCCGGAGCGACGCCCGTTCCTTTCACTGTGAGTGTGACAACAACAGCGCGCAGTTCGATCCTGCCGATGGCAAGGCCGGGTTTGCGTCGACGGATGCTTCCGGCAACGCAGATGGCGATTATGTTGCTGCTGGCGCTCACGGTTCTATTTTTCGCAGGTCCGTGGAGCAGAAAATCTCGCGCGTTGCGGCCCATTTTGGTGTTCAGCCTTTTGCTGCTCGCATCGTGTGGGGGAGGCGGAAGCACCACGACGACTCCGCCGAGCGGGACGCCTGCGGGAACCTATGCCGTTCAGGCGACGGCGACGATGGCTGGTGCCACGCGCACGATAAATCTGTCGATCACGGTGCAATAGCGCGCGCCATCCATTGCGAAACGCGACGCGACTCAGTTGGAAATGTGCAGTGCGCATCGCCGCGACGCCATGTCTCGAAACCGAAATCAGAACTGCTTGATAGCCAGGTCGCGAGGGCTGCGTCCCACGGGAATCATCGCGATCAGGCACCCTGCGGAGCTACCCGGTTGTGAGCATCCTACCGTGCGGATCACCGCGAGGTCGTCAGACGCAGTGTCCACCGCCAGCAACATGCCGCCGACCGGCGTGAATTCCACCGTTTGGGGCTGCTGCCCCGTCTTGATGACGTCGAGATTCAGAACCTGGCGGAAATTAATCTGGATGGGAACAATCTCGGATGCTGCGGAGTCCGCGACGTAAAGAAACTGATTGTCAGGAGAAAGAACGGCGCGCGTGGGCGCGGAGCCGAGAAGAACGTAATCGCTCACTTCGTTGGTCCACGTGTTGACGATCAGTAGCCCGTGAGCATCCGGCGAAGGAATATAGAGTTCGCCCCCATCGGTTTTCAAAACGAAGCTGCCGGCTGAGCCGCCGAGATGCAGGTTCGCAATCAACGCGGGCTTGCGAAGATCGACTACGGAAATCTGATCTGAATCGCCCGAAGAGATGAACGCCTTCGAGCTATCGGAAAGAATCGAAATTTGCTCGGGCTGCGGCACCACATGCACCACGCCGAGCGGCGCGAGCGTCAGTGAATTCAGCAAAGACACGGTCGAATCGCCCCGATTCGTGACCACAACCGATTTGCCATCGGGCGTGACGTGCGCGATCCACGGATGGCGTCCGGCGCGGCCGCGCGCAACAACCTGGCGTGACGCGCAATCGATTGCCACCACGGCGTCCGCGCCTGCCGCGGCCACGTAGGCCCGTTTCGCATCGGGAGAAAAATCAACGGCGTAAGGACTTGCTCCCACGGGAATGCGCGCGACGATTTGGCTCGACCGCGTATCAAGCACCCATGCGTACCCGCCCGAAGTGCTGACGCCCCAGATTTCACTGCGTTTCGGATCCGCGCGTATGCCGCTGGGCGAAGGCCCCACCGGAATGGTGGCAACCGCCGTCAGGCTCACCAAGTTAATCGCGGTGAGCGTGCCGTCCGCGGTGTTCGCGACGTAGGCGTATAAGTGCACGCCGGGCAGGAGGATTGACGGCCGATGTTCGCGAACAATTTCGACGATCGAAATCGCCAGCAGAATCACCAGAATAAAAACCAGCCGGACATTCCACTTGAAGTTGCGGCCACGCGGCGGGGGCTGCGTAAAAAGCGATGACGGGGTGGCCACGGGTTGGCTAGTTGAGCGTGCGATGAACGACCGAGGCGATTTGGCGGACTTCTTTCATCAATTGCTCGAGTTCCTCGGGAACGATCGACTGCGCGCCGTCGGAAAGGGCGTGGTCCGGATCGTGATGCACTTCGACGATCAATCCATCGGCGCCAACCGCAATCGCCGCGCGCGAGAGCGGCAGCACCTTGTTGCGCCGTCCCGTCCCGTGGCTCGGATCCACCAGAATCGGCAGATGGCTGCGCGACTGCACCGCGGGGATGATGCTCAGATCGAGCGTGTTCCGCGTATGCTCGGAGAAAGTACGCACGCCGCGTTCGCACAAAATCAGTTGATAGTTGCCTTCCGAAAGTATGTACTCCGCGGCCATCAGAAATTCGTCCAGCGTCGCGGACATGCCGCGTTTCAGCAGCACAGGCTTCGACGCCTTGCCCGCCCTCTTGAGCAACGAAAAATTCTGCATGTTGCGCGCGCCAATCTGAATCACGTCCGCGTATTTCTCCACCAGATCGATGCTCTCATTATCAATTGCTTCCGTGACGATGCCCAAACCGAATCGCTCGCGGACTTCCGCAAGAATTTTCAGCCCCGGCTCGCCCAATCCTTGAAAACTGTATGGCGACGTGCGCGGTTTGTACGCGCCGCCGCGAAAAAGATGCGCGCCAGCAGCCTTAACGCATTGCGCGACGGCCATCGCCTGCTCGCGAGTCTCAACCGCGCAGGGTCCGGCAATGATCGCCAGAGCCGCGCCGCCGATGCACACTTCTCCGGCGGGCGTAGGAATACGCACAACCGTGTTTTCCTCTTTGGCGTCGCGGCTTACCAGCTTATAGGGCTTGCTGACGGGGATGCATTCAACAACTCCAGACATCGCTTCGAGCGAGCCGATGTCGACCGCGCCTGAATTTCCCGTGATGCCAATGGCCGTCCGGTTCGAACCGGGAATCGGGTGAGCGCGCAAGCCCAGCGATTCAATGCGCTCGCAGACGGCGCGGACCTGCTCCTCAGTAGCGTGCGATTGCATTACAACCAGCATTCAACCAGTCTCCCCGGATTCACAGCGCTGATGCGTCGAACAACGCGTCGAACAATGCTTCGTTGAACCAACGAGTGTACTGCATCGCGCGCCAACGCTGCAAACCGCGCTCGCGCGAACTGTCGGAGTCATCGCGCACGTTGTTGTGAATCGCCCGGGTCGCCCGCGGGTTCGAGCAGCAATTCCGGCGGGTGGCCCACGCTTTAAGCTTTGGCCTTTACGGGTGCCCCATGCTCGTCTTATGAGCGTGGGGCTTTTGCCTTTGGGCACGTGGCACAGGGCCTTACTAACCACTTACCCCGCGCTAACTGACGTCATTGTGCGCCTCGCCGCGAATCACCCGCGTGGCCGCCCGGTTCGAGCAGCAATTCCGCCGTAACGCGGCGCGACTCGTCGAGGATGCGTTGAAACAGCGCGGCCACCGCTTGCGCGTCGAGCGGCCCGGGATTGTAGCGCTGCGCGTGACGCAGAATATCCTCCTCGCGAGCCTCATCGCGCATCGGCAGTCCTGTTTCTCTTTTTATCTGCGCCAGCTGAATCGACATTTGCGCGCGCCGGTTCAGCAAGCGGACAAGCTCGCGGTCTAGCTCGTCGATCCTTCTTCGATGGTCGTTCAGTGTCATCTCACTTCTCCTTTTGGTAGTGCTGCACTTTGCATTTTCTTAATCGTGACAATCGCGGTCAAAATTCAAACTGACTCACTGCCCTCCCTTTTCGCCGGGTGGCCCACGCTTTAAGGTTTGGCCTTTACGGGTGCCTCATGCTCGTCTTGTGAGCGTGGGGCTTTTGCCCCTCTTGCCTTTGTAGGGCCCGACTATGGTCGGCCCGCGTCAGACTCTAGAGCCACATGCGTCTTTCACAAGCAATCCCACTTCGCAAAAAAACCGCAAAAAAAAAGCCGCAAACCCTTTTCGAGGTTTGCGGCCAATTTCGGTGAACTTTGTCTGCGCTCTGCTCTTACATCCAGTCAACTCCCGCGCGCATGCGCTTCACCGTGGCCGCTACCCCGTAAGGATAGCGGTAAGTAAAGCTGCAATAAAAATAGCGCGTTGCCATCAGTGCCTTCATTTTCAGAACGAGAGTATAAGATGCCGCCGCCTTGCAGGTCAACCGCTATTAAGGCGCTGAAGCTAGTGCTTCTGGCCTGCGTTTAGATTTACTGGGCCCCAATCGAATCGGAGCGAAGGAGAGCACTGCGTTCCAATCACTTTAACCGTTGTAGTGCCTCTGTCGTGGCCAACCACTCCGTTGAGCATCATCAAGTCTGTTTTACCCTCGGCATCCGTTCGCCCTGGTATCAAGTGCCTTTCGTCCCACGATCGTGTGTCAAAGCTCAGGTCAGTATTTGGCGCGAAGCCGGTGGCCGTGATGTAAGAGAGCTCAAACTTTGGCGTGAGCCGGATTGCGTTCAGAGTGCACCCTTTGTCGCGACCTTCAATCGGCTTAGGCACGAGCACAATCGCCACTCTCGTCTGTGGGTCATGCTGCGATATGAAAGCCAACCGGTATGGTTCGCCCTTCTGTGGATAAAACGTGAAATCGATGGCGTCATCATTCCCGCCAGGGTTTGGGCTGGTGCATTGCTCAGGCGTTTTTCCGGCACAACTTAATACGCCGTCCTTGCCGATAGTTATGCCCTCCATCACCTGCTGCGGCTGTGAGTTTAGCGGCCAGCTCCAGGCCGTGTACAAACTGTCAGTGGGTAGGCCCGTGACAAAGAGTCTGTACTGGACAGCGTCAGGATGGCGTGAGGACTCTTTGGCTTGAATGCTTGCTCCCGGAGACGATTGCTTTGTCCAATTGTTATGCGCTTGGACCGCTTGCTTGGCACGGGCCTCCGCGGCAGCTACCACCTCAGGGCTATCCTGACCAGCTCGAGCCAGACCGGAAGACAAGCAGAACAAACATGCAAGCAAAATGGTTCGCTTCACGCGGGGAGTTTAGTACGAAGCTGAATGCCCGCGCAAGAGCCTCAGCATTCAGGTCTCTTTCATCAGTGGTTTGCCGCCAACTCCTGATAAACGCGGTTATCGGAAACCGAGTCGCCACTCAGCCCCGTTATCGTTTGCGGAACCGAAGCGAATCCTGTAAAATGCACGTTCACGCAAAATTGACAAGCGTTTCGAGGGAATGGAAGAGCCTCAGCACAGTTCAACTCAGTCGTATGTCCCCAGTGATGAATACCGTCCGGAACCTGTAACGAAACCGCTGCTGCCTGCTTGGATGGACGGCAGCATCCGCATCGGAATCCACACGTCAATCGCCGGCGACATCACTTCGTCGCTCGAAATCGCCCACAATTTAGGCGCCAACGCCCTGCAAATATTTTCGGCCAGCCCGCGAATGTGGAGCCGCGGCCCGAGCGGTTCGAATGTCGCGGATGCAGGCGCGCAGCGTTTCCGCGATCGCCGCGTCGAATTGGGCCTGGGTCCTCTGGTCGTTCACGGCAGCTATCTGATCAATCTCGCTTCGCCGGACCGCGTCCTGCGCGTCCGTTCCATTCAGGCGTTTCATGACGAACTGGTGCGCGCGGCGGCCCTTGGCGCGGATTTTCTGGTCGCTCATCCGGGAAGCGGCAAGGGTGCGCACATGAGTTCCGCCGTCGCGGCCATCGCCGATGGATTGAAGCAAGCTGCCCGCGGCGTGAATTTCAATGGCCTGCGAATTCTCCTCGAAAAC
>DATGJE010000042.1:0-3588 GCA_035295305.1 Candidatus Acidiferrales bacterium
CGCAACGCGCCGGAACGCACAAGACGAAAGCGAAGGGCGAAGTCAGCGGCGCGGGACGCAAACTATGGAAGCAGAAGGGCACCGGCCGCGCGCGTATAGGCTCGATTCGCTCGCCGCTGTGGCGCCACGGTGGAACGGTTCATGGACCCGTGCCGCGCAAATATGGTTACCGGTTGCCGCGCAAAATGTTCTTGGGCGCGTTGCGCTCGGCGTTGTCGGCAAAATTCGCGGACAACAAATTGTTCGTTGTCGAAGACTGGCAGCTCGATTCGCACAAGACCAAGCCTTTTCGGCAGGCATTGACGCGGCTCGATGAAGCCAGCCGCAGCCTGCTGCTCGTTGACGCGGTCGAAAACGTAAATCTGGAACGCGCCAGCCGCAACATTGAAGGCGTGAAACTGGTTCGCAGCACGGCCATTCAGCCGTACGACTTGCTCCGCCACGAGGCATTGGTGCTCTCGCGCGAGGCGGCGGAAAAGTTAAGTCGGGGATTAAGCGAAATGGAAGCGCCGGGCGGCGATTCGCAAACCGTGCAGATCAAGAACGCGCCCAAATCCGAAAAGTCCGGTGAGAAGCACGCCGCGAAGCCGGAACACGCAAAACATAAAGCCAAGCCCGCGGCGAAAAAGCACACAAAGAAAGCGGAGAAGAAGCCCGCGGCGAAAAAACACGCCAAGCCCAAGTCGAAAAAGGACAAGGAATAGGCCATGCAGCCTTACGAAATCATTCGCCGGCCGATCATCACGGAAAAGGGTCTCGGCGTGAAAGAAACGCAGCAGACGGCTGTATTCGAAGTGGCGCGCGAGGCCACCAAAACGCAAATCAAAGAGGCTGTGCAAACGGCGTTCAACGTGAAAGTCGACCAGGTGCGCACGGCGATTTATCACGGCAAGCTGCGGCGACGCGGCAAGTCCGAAGGGCATCGGCGCGACTGGAAGAAAGCCTACGTCAAGCTGGCGCCGGGCGAAAAGATGATGGAGTACGCGGAGAATCTGTAGTCGGGAATTTTTAAGCCGGTCGTTGGGTCCAAGCTGTTCGGAACCGAAAGCATGCGACCGGAAGGCAAGAGGCAACAATGGCGCTAAAAACATTCAGACCCTACACACCGTCGCGGCGCTTCCTGACCATGCTCGACAAGAGCGAGATCACGAAGCAGGAGCCGGAGAAGTCGCTTGTCGAGCCGAAGAAACGCACCGGCGGCCGCAACGCGCACGGCGAGATCACGTCATGGCATCGCGGCGGCGGGCACCAGAAAAATTACCGCCTGATTGATTTTCGGCGCGAAAAGACTGGAATCCCGGCGAAGGTTGCCGCCATCGAATACGACCCGAACCGTTCGGCCCGAATCGTCCTGCTGCATTACGCGGATGGCGAGAAGCGCTACATTTTGCATCCCGTGGGCTTGGAAGTCGGCATGACGGTGCAAAACGGCGCCGCGGCGGACATTCTGCCCGGCAACGCGTTGCCGATTCGCAATATTCCGCCCGGCACGATGGTGCACAACCTCGAACTCTCGCCTGGCAAAGGTGGTCAGCTCGTGCGTTCAGCGGGAGGCGCGGCGCAGTTGCTCAGCAAGGAAGGCGACATCGCGCTCATCAAGCTGCCTTCGGGCGAAACGCGGAAATTCTCTTTGGATTGCATGGCGACTATCGGCCAACTCGGTAACTTGGACCACGAAAACGTCACCTACGGCAAGGCGGGACGCACGCGCTGGCATGGGCGGCGGCCGACCAACCGCGGCGTGGCGATGAACCCGGTCGATCACCCACACGGCGGCGGTGAAGGCCGCGTCAAGGGCAACCACCCCCAAACGCCGTGGGGCTTTCCGACTTTGGGCGCGAAGACGCGCAAGCGCAAGCCTTCCGACCGGCTGATTGTCCAGCGGCGGAAGCCATAACGGTTTTGTTTGCACTAAGCAGCAGAGTTAACGGAGAACGGAATAAATGATCCCGACGCGGCGGGTGATCGAGAGCGGAACAATGAGCGCTACACGAACAACTCGCAGGACCTCGCGGCGTACCGCGCGCGCTTCCAAGCGGGTTCGCCCCGCGGCGAAGCCGGCTCGGAAACTGAAAGTCGTCATTCCCCAGCCGCAGGTGATGTACCGGATTTGCAAGCCGGGCTGGGCAGTAATTGTTGAGAAGACGCCGAACGCGCAGGGAACACGTTTTGTCTGCCCGTTCTGCCCGGTGTCGCATCGCGTGCCCGGGCCGGTTCGCGGCTTCCGCCGGATGCGCCGCGCGCAATGGGTGAAACTGCGCCGCGTCGGTGAATAGTACGGGAATAGCGGAGGACAAGAGGACAAATGCCACGCTCGCTTAAAAAAGGCCCGTTCATCGATGAGCCACTTCGCGTAAAAATCGAAGGGATGAACGCGCGGAACGAAAAGAAAGTCATCAAGACGTGGTCGCGGCGTTCCACCATTTTGCCGGACATGATTGGCCACACGATCGCGGTGCACAATGGGCGGAAGTTCATTCCCGTGTATATCACGGAGCAAATGGTGGGGCACAAATTGGGCGAATTCGCGCCCACGCGCACGTTCAAGGGCCACGCGGTGAAGGCCGCGCTCGAAAGGGCGGCGGCTGCGGCAGGAGCGGTTCCTGGCGCGGCAGCGCCGGCCGGTGGCGCCCCAGCAGGCGGAGGCGCTCCTCCAGCAGCGCCGAAAGGATAAGAAAAGGAAACTTGCATGCCGCCTGAGACACTTACGCACAGCTCGATTGATGGCTTTGCCAACGCGCGCTTCATCCGCGTTTCGCCGCAGAAGGCGCGGTTGGTGGTCGATTTAATTCGCGGGCATCGCGCCGCCGAGGCGCTGCAAATTTTGCAATTCACGAAGAAGCGTATCGCGCGCGAAATCGGCAAAGTGCTGCGCAGCGCGATCGCCAACGCCGAGCACAAGGCGGATGAATCGGGCGAATCGCTCGACGTGGACATGCTCTGGGTCACGCGCTGTTTCGTCAACGAAGGCCCGCGCTGGAAGCGCCTGCGCACCGCGCCGATGGGTCGCGCGTTTCGCTATCAAAAACGGACCAGCCACATTGTGGTCGAGGTAGCCGAGCACGCGCGCGCCGCGGAAGATCGCGCCAAAGCCGCGGAGGCTGATCGCGTAGCATCGAAGGGCATCAAGGGCGCGGTGCGCAAGGCGCGCAAGACGCTCGAAGATCGCGCCAAGCAAGCCCAGAAAGCGCAGAAACGCAAGAAGAAGTAGGTTTAGACGCAGGAGGATCGATTGGGTCAGAAGACGCATCCGTACGGTTTTCGGTTGGGCTACAACAAATCGTGGAAGTCGCGATGGTTCGCCAAGAAAGACTACGCCGACCTGCTCCACGAGGACGTCCAGCTGCGCAAGGAACTGAAAGAGAAGCTGAAATCGGCAGGCGTGAGCTCGATCGACATCGAGCGCGCGGCCAACAAGCTGGTAGTCCGGATTTATACGGCGCGTCCCGGCATCATTATTGGCCGCAAGGGCGCGGAAATCGACAAGCTCAAGGCGGAAGTGCAGAAGCGCACCAAGCGCGAAGTTCATATCGATATTCAGGAAGTGCATCGGCCGGAACTCGACGCGCAGCTCGTCGCGGAATCGAT
>DATGJE010000043.1:0-11407 GCA_035295305.1 Candidatus Acidiferrales bacterium
CGAAGCCATTTCAAACGTCGTTCGTCAGTCGGCTGAGTTAGTCCAGGAGATTTCACTCGCTTCGAAACAACAGGTACGCGGTACCGAAGGCGTTGCCAACGCGATGCAAATCATTTCTGGCATCACGCGCCAGACTTCGCAAGGCGCCCGGCAAACGGTAGCAACAGTGGGCAACATGGTCAAGCTCTCTGACCAATTGAACGAAGCTCTCGCCCAGTTCCGCCATTCATCGAAGAACGGTTCGGAGAGTGTGGAAGAATCGCGGCCCGAACCAGTTCCGGCAGGCTCACGTCGCTGACAATTGAAATAAGGACCGAAGCGGCTCGCTGGCGCAGGCCAAAATGAAAGAAAAAGCAACCACCGCGATTACCGAGTACGAGCTCGACGAGATTCGCACGCTCATTGAGCGCCGCTCAGGAATCTTATTCGACGCCTCGCGCGAGCGATTCTTCTCGACGCGCATACGCGAACACGTAGGCGCGAAGCATCTTGCCGGCGGTACCGACCTATTGAGGAAGCTTCGGACTTCGACCGTCGAATACGACGCGCTCGTCGAACGTTTACTCACCCAGGAAACTTCGTTTTTCCGCTATCCAGCTGTTTACGATGCTCTCGAGAAGAAAGTGCTCCCGGAATTGCATATGAAAAAGTTCTGGGAGACACCGCGCACTCTGCGTATCTGGAGTGCCGGTTGTGCCACGGGCGAGGAACCTTACTCCATTGCGATCACTGTCGCGGATGCGCTTATGTTTGCCGAGGCATGGAATATCGAAATTCTTGCCACCGACATCAGCAAACGGGCCCTGGGTCACGCAGAACGAGGCGCTTATTCCGGCCGCAGCCTGGAACAATTGTCTCCGCGGCAACTGGACAATTATTTTTCGCCCTCTGGAAATGACTATCTCGTTAAACCGCGCGTCCGCCGCATGGTGTCATTTGCTCCAATGAACCTAGCGCAAGCTGTTTATCTAGGCCGTCTCGATTGCATTTTTTGCATGAACGTAATGATCTATTTCTCGGAAGCCCGCCGGAATTCTCTGATCCAACATTTTTATGAGTACTTGGAGCCCGGTGGTTATCTCTTCTTGGGGCATTCCGAATCCATTTCAAATGTTCCTGTGAACTTCGATTCTGTTGTCTGCGGTGATTGCATTCTCTATCGCAAACCCGCCGGCGAAATGATTTACCGTGGCGCTCCACTTCTGGAAGGTGCCTTGTGAGTGAAGCGGGAAAGGGTGCGATCGAAGTCTTCCTCCAGGAGGCTTCCGAACACCTGCAATTTCTGCGGGAATATTCCAGCGTCCTGCAGGAACCGCAGCCGAATCCCGAGGATTTGGACCGGCTCTATATTGCTGCGCACACGCTTTGCGGCAATTCGGCGACATACGGTTTTCCGCTATTCTCGGAGATTGCAGGGAAACTCGCGCACGTTTTTCAATACACGCGTAACGCTCCACTGAACTCCGATACAATTGCGCCACTGACGGAATTCCTCTCCGATGCGATTTCCGTGCTGGAATTCGACTTGCTCGAAATCAGCGACTGCGGCGCGGAAGTTTCTGCCGACATTCAGGCCTTTAAGCAGCGCTACGCGTTTGCGTTTCCCTCCGCTTCGACGCTTGCCCCCCCTTCTGGCTTGCCTGACAGCTCAGAAGCTGCCGCCGAATCTCGCGAAGCGGGAGGTGCCATTTCCGCAGAAACGGCGTCGCAATACGACCTTTTGCCCGCGGACGGCCAAGTAGCCGAAGAGGTTCTACAATTCTTTATTCCTGAAGCCGAGGAGCATCTGCAGACGATAACGAAATGCTTGCTCGCTCTCGAAACGAATTCCAATCCGGACGACATCAACCGGCTCTTTCGGTCAATTCACACGATTAAAGGCTCAGCCGCACAAGTTGGACTGCACCGCCTGTCGGCAATCGCTCATCGCGTAGAGGATCTCATCGGCCGCATGCGTGACGGCGCGGTTGTCATCAGCACGGAGCTCACGGACCTCTGTCTGGAATCCGTCGATATCTTGAAGAGATTTCTACACAGCGAATGGTCGGATGACGTGCAGGCCCGCGTCGCGGTCGACTCGTTTCTCTCGCGACTCGCGGATTGTGCGCCGGAAGCCAGCGGACCTGTTCTGGCCGCTGGTGGGGACGACACGTCCTCTGACGGCGATGCGCGACAGAACTTGACTCAATCCCCAGTGGCAGAGCCAGGCCACAAAAAAACCACGCCCAGCGCTTCGCCCGTTCATTCTGTCCGAATCTCTCTTGAGCGACTGGACAAAATGATGAATGCGGTGGGCGAGTTGGTGATCAACCGTACGCGTATGATCGGGCGTCTCGCCGAACTCGAGAAGCTCGTCGAAATCCTGAATTTCTCGAAAGGTCGTCTCGCGGAGAAAATCTCCGGCTTTCAGGACAAGTATGAATTCAATTGGATCGATTCCGCCTCCAGGAGTGCATTGACCAGTGGCGCGAGTCGATTCGCGACGATAGTGTCCGGAGCCGTCGGCAGCCGCCGTAATTCCTTCGGCGATTTCACTGAACTGGAAATGGATCGCTACGACGATTTCAGTATTCTCTCGCGCTCGCTAACCGAAATTTCTGCGGACGTCAATGAAGTCCTCGGACAACTGGGCGGATTTATGGGCCGCGTTGACGCCGATATTGACGAATTCACGAAGCTCGCGCATCGCTTGCAAGATCAGATTACGCAAGCACGTATGGTGCCGATCGGCAATCTCTACACGCGCCTTTCGCGGACGGTTCGTGATGCCGCGAAAGTCACAGGTAAAGAAGTGGACTTGGTTCTTGAGGGCGCCGACACGGAATTGGATAATAATATTATCCAGCAGATTTCCGACCCGTTAATTCATATCGTCCGTAACGCGGTTGCGCACGGAATCGAGGAGATTCCCGAGCGGCAGGAGCGCGGGAAGAATCCACAGGGACGAGTTATTGTTCGCGCTTATCATCGCGGCAATCACATTTTCATTGAAGTGGAAGATGATGGCGGGGGAATCGACTTCGAAAGAGTTCGTGCCCGCGCGCTCGAAGGTGGCCTCACAACTCCCGACCAGGCTCGCCAAATGAGCGAGCGCGACTTGCGCAATCTTCTTTTTACGCCTGGGTTTTCCACCGTTAGCGAAAAAACAGAACTTGCGGGTCGCGGCGTTGGCTTGGACGTTGTGAAGTCCAGCGTTGACGCGCTCAACGGGGAAGTGGAGGTTCGCAGCGAGGTCCGGCTCGGTACCTGCTTCACGTTGAAGGTTCCACTGACGCTCATTATTTCGCAGGCGCTTTTCGTTCGCTGTGGCACGTCGGTGTTTGCGCTTCCTCTCGCGTTTGTCGAGGAAATTCGCCGTGTGCGACCCGAAGAGATTGAAGAGGTTGGAGGGAAACTGCTGGTCAAAGTGCGCGACGAAATCATTGATGTAGTTCGCCTCGACATGCGTCTGGCCCTGCCACTCCTCGAAACCGCGAGCGGTTATTTTCGTATGGTCATTGTCAACGTGTCAGGGCGACGTGTCGGCATTGTGGTCGAAGAAGTCTTGCGCAAAGACGAGGTGGTCATCAAGAGTCTCGGCGAGTTCTTGCGCAATGTCAGGCTATTTCCTGGAGCGAGTATCGCTCCAGACGGCAGCCTGATCTTACTCCTGGATTTGCATCGTCTGGCCGCGCAAGAACTGAGTGAGCACGCCACTGTGATAGCGACGGCTGCGGCTGCGCGCGTATTCGGTCCGGGGGCCGCTGCTGTAGCTTCGGGGAGCATTCCAGCGGAGGCGATTGACGAAGTTCAGGAAGAACGTGTTGTGATTGTGGCAGACGACTCCATTAGCGTCCGCAAGTTCGTGGCGCGCATGCTTGAGAAAGCAGGTTACTGCGTTCGCCTTGCGTCCGATGGCCTTGAGGCGGCGGAGATTGCGGTGCAGTCGGGCGCGCATCTGATTGTCACCGACCTGGAAATGCCGCGCATGAACGGCTACGAGTTGATGAGTCACCTTCGTCAGAACCCGGAAACCCGTCGCATCCCGGTCATGGTGGTGACGTCGCGAGCCGGCGCGAAACACCGTGACCGCGCACTGAAGGAAGGAGCCGTGGACTTCTTGATCAAGCCCGTTCAAGAAGAGCAATTGCTCGCCGCAGTAGGGAAGATCCTCGGCTCGGAGAAAAACGGAACGCGCCGGCCGGTGCCGGTGGTCAGTGTATGAACGCAACCCGAAAAAAACTTCGTGTACTGATCGTGGATGATTCCGCGTTTATGCGCAAAGTACTGCATGGAATCATTGCTGCCGATCCAGAGATGGAAGTCGCTGGCCAGGCGAAGGACGGACGTGAAGCAATATCCATGGCGGAATCGCTGAAGCCCGATGTCATCACGATGGACATTAATATGCCACATATGGACGGACTCGAAGCGACCGAACACATTATGTCTCAAAGTCCTCGACCAATCGTTGTGGTGAGCTCGGAATCGCGCGAAGGAGCAGCGAGCACGCTTGTCGCCTTGGAGCTTGGCGCGATAGATTTTGTTTCCAAACCTTCCAGTGGGATTGATCTCGACATGAAACTGGTAGCGGACGATCTCAATCGCAAATTGAAAATGGCCGCAAAGGTTCGCGTCATACGTACCGCTGCGCGCCCTAAGCCTCACGTCGGCGACGTGTATCACTCAGCCGGACGTGTCGAAGCTTCAGCAGAAGGCTCCGAAGGAAATATCGGCGGCCGTTTCCCAGTCGTAGTTATTGCTGCGTCGACGGGAGGTCCAGCGACTGTTATGCGTCTCGCAGCCGCGTTCCCGGCGGACTTTCCAGCGGCCATCGTGCTTGTGCAGCACATGCCGGCAAATTTTACGAGACAATATGCCATACAGCTCGCCGATGTGACCGAAATCGAAGTAAAGGAAGCGGAAGCGAATGAACCCTTGCGTCAAAGCGCTCTTTATGTCTGCCCTGGTTCACATCATCTCCGTATTTCATCGTCGGGCCGGATCGTTCTGGAGGACGGCCCGCGTATTTCAGGATATCGCCCGTGCGCTGACGTAACTATGGAGACGGCGGCCAAATGGGCTGGAGCGATGACTGTGGGCATTGTCCTGACGGGTATGGGGAACGATGCATCGCGCGGCGTTCAAGCAGTTCGCGCCGCGGGCGGCATCGTCATAGCGCAGGACGAGGCGACTTCGGTAATTTTCGGAATGCCCGCCGAGGCCATCAAGACCGGGGTCGTCAATCAAGTTCTGCCACTGGATCAAATTTTCTCGAGTACTGACAAATATGTTCGCGAAATCACCCGTTCCTCGCAAGCGATGCTACGATGAAGATCGTTTCCAGCGGATTTCAGCCGCCTCGGCAGCATGGACGTACCGAGGAGGTCATCCTGTTTGCCGTTGCGGGACATACGTTCGCGATTGCTGCGAGCGCCATCGAAGAGATTCGCAGCACGGACGGTTTTTCGTCCGCTACCTCGGAAATCGCTCTGAGAAATATCCCTAAAGTACTGCATCGCCTTCGGCGCGGAAGGAAGTGGTACTACGTCGTGAACGCGTGCGCGCACTTTGATCTACCCGTATCGCGCCCAACACTTGTTCTAGTTCTTCGCCGTTCCTGTGTTGCAGTCCTGGTTGATCAAATTGATCGCATTGAAACGATCTCACGTCTCATGGTGATTCCGCGATCTTTTTCGGGACCGGAGCGTGTTTGGTATCGCGGCCTTACACTCATCAACGATAATGTTGTGCCGGTTTTGAATCCTGACGGTTTCCTAACCCAGAATGAGCTCGCGCAACTTGGTGCACTCGATGATCGAACAGGTGCGTTCTCGGAAAACGACGTTTTGCCGCTTCCTGGTGAAGCGCAGGGAGCGCTTCTGTGAGCGGCGCCACTGAAACCCAGCTGAAAAGCCACGTCATTGTGCCAATCGGAAGCCGCAGATTTTCATTGGCAGCGGACTCGGTCGTCGAGTTGATTTCGATTGGGAAGCTGCAACAGTTCCCTCATCGAACGCCGTGGATTTCTGGTGTAATCGTGCGCCGCGGTCGCGTAGTTCCGGTTTGTGACGTAGGACGGCTATTGGGCGAAAGGAATGACTCAATCGGCCGCTTTCACTTGATCGCGGAATGGCAAGCCGGCGAAACCCGCGATTGGTGCGCGATTCCCGTTGCGGGAGAATGCCAGCTCGCCAGTGGCGAAGCTGCCGCGCAGGTTGACGTCAATCCTGAAGATCAAGAACCTTACATTACTGGGTCGTTTCAGGTTGGCGAGGACCGCATTCAAATTGTGGACCTAGGGAAACTGCTTCAGGCGTGTCAATCGTCCTGTGAAGTGCGCGTCCCGGAGTCGGGATCATGAACACCGCCGGAGTATCTCAGCCGAAAGCGCTGCTTATCGACAGCAATGTCTATTTTTCAAAGAAACTGGGTGACGCTTTGAAAAAAGAAGGTTTTGAAGTGCTGACGAGTTCGCAGGCGACTTACGCGCTGACGATGCTCGAGTGGAACACACCGGCCGTCATCCTGTGCGCCACGAATCTACGAGAAATGAATGCCTATGAAATCGCTCCATTGCTCCGCGCAGATGCAAAGACAGCCAACATTCCGCTGATCGCCGTGGGGAATGGTGGCGACCAGGCGCTCCTGGAAGCGTTTCGCCACGGTTGTGACGATTATGTCGATCGGCGGCGCGGCCCAGAAGGAATCGCCGCCCACGTCCGGGCCTTCCTGCTCAGCCGGCAAGAAGGTTTCCAGCCCACGCAAATGGTTCCGAGCGCAATAACAACTCTGACGGGCGACCTTTCGCGTCTTGATCTGCCTGGCGTGATTCAAATGCTCAATCAAGCACGCCAGACTGGTGCTCTCAACATCAATTCCGGAGAGATTGACGGCGTAATTTATTTTGATGGTGGTGAACTGTCGCACGCCGAATGCGGCGCACTCTTTGGAGATGAAGCCGTCATTCATATTCTCAAGTCCTGTGAGGGCGCCGGCACGGGTGTTTACAAGTTTGTCTACGGCGTAACTGCAACTCAACGCACTGTGTTGCGTTCATCGACTGATCTTATGCTCGACGCCATGCGTGAACTCGATGAAGATGCACTGGACGATGCCAACGACACGGCTCTACTGGACGATGGGCCGAAGCACGCGAACGCTGCCGCATCCACGGCTGTAGCTCATCCTCCCGGCGACCAAATTGTGCCAGACAAATCCGAGTTGGAGCGGCCATGAGCGAGGCGTCGATCGTTTCCTCCGAGCGTGTTCCAACGGTATATTTCATCGATGACAGCGCTACCATGCGCGAAGTCATCAAGATTGCGTTCCGTCGCGAGTCGATCAACGTGGTCACCTGTCATAATGCCGCATCCGCCTTGGCACAATTTGCCGAGACCAGCCCCGATGCGGTTATTACGGACGTCATCATGCCCGACAAAGACGGTTACGAAGTTTGCCAGTTCATTAAGCAAAATCCAGAGATGCGCAAAATACCGGTGATATTGATGTCTGGAGTCGTGAATCGAACCGTCGCGGAGAAGGCGATTGCCGTTCAAGCCGACGAGCTTATTCGCAAGCCATTTCAGCCACAAGAACTGATTGCGCGCGTTAAAAATCTACTGAATCCCCAAAAATCGGTCAGCGCCCCACCTCGCCAAGAGCCTCGCGATCCCGAAGTGGTCCATTCCGCTGCGAAGCCCCTCTCCGATATTTTTGCCCCGCCAGTTCCATTTCCTGCCGCAATGTCGGCACCAATTTCGATTGTTGCTCAAAACCGAATAACCGGAAAACAATCTGTCGCGACCTCTCCGACAACGCCACGTCCAAACAGCAATCCTTCAGCCGCCGAAGTTCAGAGACTTCGCTTGGAGCTTCAACGAATAGAAATGCTGGTCAAAAAGCTTCAGTCGGAACTCGAAGCCGAGCGCCAGTATGTCGCTTCTCTTGAATCGCATCTCAAAACGCTGCAGGAAACAGACTAGCGCCCCACTCCTCTGGCTCTTCCCTGATTCGTTTTTGAGGGTACTGCGCCTGTTAGAGCAAACGCAGTATTGAGATACTGTGCACGTAAGAATTCGCGGGCTACCGACGCCGTGTCTTTATGCTGGCCAATCACTTCGTAATTCATCTGCTGCATGTCTTTGTCCGAAATCTTTCCAGACAAGTCGATGAGTGCGTTCGCGATCTCGGGATGCTGTTGTAGCACTTCACTTCTCACGACAGGCACGGCTTGGTAGGGCGGGAAATAATGCTTGTCGTCGGTCAAGACAGTGAAGGCCCCTATTACCAACTGCCCATCGGTCGTATTTCCAGCAACGACGTCCACTTGACGAGCGAGCAATGCGCGGTAAAGCAGTCCCAAATCCATGATCCTTGGCGCTGCTGCAAACTTTAATCCGTAGTCCTTCACCAATCCGTCGTATCCGTCGGGACGTTCCTGAAATTCGTATCCGAATCCGGGACGCCAGAGAGGCGTGTATTTTGCAGCGTCGGAAATTGTGTGGATTCCGTACCGGCGAGCGTCATCTGCTCGAACGACAATTGCGAAGCTGTCGTTGAAACCCAGTGGCGGTTCAACAACCAGGCCGAATCGCTGTACATAACCTTCGCGGACTTCGTCGAAAACCGCACGAGAATCGCTAAAAGGCGGTTTTTTCAAGATGGCCGTCAGTGCGGTCCCCGTGTATTCGACATACATGTCGATTCTTCCCGCGAGCAACGCTTGGTGACAGATATATGTTCCGCTCAGGTAGAAGCGCCTTTCGACCCGCAATCCGGTTTGCGTCTCGATCTGTTGCGCAAGAATTTCACCGAGAATTGCCTGCTCCGGAAAATTCTTCGAACCAACGACAATCGTATTGCGGCGGTTAACGCAGCCAAATAGAACGAAGATGGCGGGGACGAACGCCAGCATTATCCAAGGGCGCATTTGGTTCATTGCGGATGCCGCAGGCGGCGCTCCAACAGTCCAAAGCCGACATCAGCGGCCAGTGCGAGTATCGCCGCGGGAATCGCGCCTTCCAGAATCACGCGATTATCCACCATCGCCAGACCTCGGAAGATAAATTCACCAAGCCCGCCCGCGCCGATTGCCGCAGCGATCGTCGCGATTCCGACGGTCCACACAGTGGCCACGCGAATGCCCGCGAGAAGTACAGGGAGCGAAAGGGGAAGCTCAACGCGAAGTAGAACTTGTTTTCCCGTCATGCCCATTGCCCGCGCTGCATCGCGAACGCTGGCATCGACACCTTGAATTCCGGCGACTGTGTTGCGAATAATGGGCAGCAACGCATACATGGCGAGTGCGGCGATCGCAAGGCGGTCGGCGCGTGCCCCAAGCCACGGTACCGGAAGCAGAAAACCGAAAAGCGCCAAGCTCGGAATGGTTTCCGCGATGTTCGCGCTGCCGAGGATCGGTTTCGAAAGCCAGGGCTTCCGTGTGACGGCGATTCCGAGGGGAACGCCGATACCGATCGCAAGCAGCATCGCAATAACCACCAGCCAAAGATGTTCCGCGCTCGCTTGCAGAATTTCATCGCCATGCGCCAGAAAAAAATGTACGAGTCTCATTCTTCTCCTCGCTTCGCTAAGGTGCGCGGCGTCATATCGCCGCGGAACGCGGAAACATAAGCCGCGGCCGTCGGCTCGGTTGCTCGCAAAAAATCCGCGGGGCTATAGACGCCCGTGAGCGCCCCTGCTTCAAGCAGTGCGATGCGCGTTCCTATGAGCAGCGCCTCGCGCATATCGTGCGTGACGAAGAGGATTGTTTTTCGCAGCCGTTGTTGAATTTCGAGAAACTCACGCTGAATCTCCGCGCGTGTCAGCACGTCGAGCGCGCCAAATGGTTCGTCCATCAACAAGATCGGTGGGTCTGCAGCGAGCGCGCGTGCCACTCCCACCCGTTGTCGCTGACCGCCGGAAAGCTGGTGCGGGTAGCGCTGGGCGAACTGCGCGGGATCCAAGCCGACAACTCCTAATAATTCGCGAACGCGGTCCGTGATGCGATTCCGTGGCCACTGTTCGAGTTCGGGCACGAGGGCAATATTGCGCTCAACCGTAAAATGTGGGAAAAGGCCGGCTTCTTGGATCACATAGCCAATTCGTCGGCGCAAGCGAATCGGATCCCATTCAAACGTGGCGCGGTCATCCACGCACACTTCACCAGCGCTTGGTTCCAGAAGGCGATTGACGAGTTTCAGCGCCGTAGTTTTTCCAGAACCGCTTCGGCCGAGCAAAACGAGAGTCTCACCGCAACTCACCGTTAGAGAAAGCGATTTCAGAATTGGCCGATCCGCGATGCGAAACTCGGCGTCTCGGAATTCGATGACGGGATGCGTGTTCGACTGCGACTTCGGTTCAGGAGCCACGCGTTGATTGTAGCTTGACTGGAGCCATTGACGAGAGGGTCAGAGTATACTCCGCAGTGACGGGCGACTGTCGCTCCACGGTTGAGAGAGGGAGGCACGATGATTCCCCAGTTGCTGCGCTATGAGGATATCGGAATTCTTCTGTTGCGGATAATGGCAGGCGTCATTTTCATTTCGAGCGGTTGGAGTCACGTGAAAAGCCCCGCCGAAAGAAGTAAAAAAATCGGAATGAGCAAGGGTTTCACGATGTTTCTGGGAACGGCGGAGATAGCGGGAAGCGTGGGAATAATGTTTGGTGTCCTGACACAAATTGCTGCACTGGCGTTGATCGTACTGATGCTCGGAGCAATCCAGAAAAAAATAGCCGTCTGGCACACCGGCTTCTGGGGTAAGGATGGATACGGCTGGCATTACGACTTGATGTTGATTGTCATGTGCCTCGTGATTGTTTTCACGGACGGCGGACGATACGTACTGCTTCGTTAGACCGGCTTCGAAGGATGCAATTCGGTGTTTTCGGTCGAAGTTGCCAAATACCTGGCGATTCGCCGCACAACGTGAGTAAGCATTACGTGCGTCAGGCGGCCCGTAAATGTGTTTTGCTGGCTCGGATGGTAGGACGCAAAAATGTGCGGAAGGTCACCAGGAAGCTTGTAGACTGCGCCGTGACGAAAAGGAAACTGCGTGTGCGACGAAATCGCCCCGCATTCCTTCAGAATTCGCAGGTAGGCCGTCAATGCAAGGCCGCCAAGGGCGAGAATCGCTTTTGGTTTCAGAATGTCGAGTTCAGCCTCCAAATACGGTCGACAATTTCGAAATTCTGTCGGCAGCGGTTTGTTATCGGGCGGCGCACACCGCACGGCAGCGCTGATGTATGCGTTCGTAAGCGCGAGACCGTCGCCTCGCCGAACTGAAGTGGGTTGGTTGGCGAAGCCGGTAGCGTGGAGCGCGCGATATAAAAATTCTCCGGAGCGGTCTCCAGTAAACATGCGCCCGGTGCGATTCGCTCCATGTGCTGCGGGTGCGAGCCCTAGAATCAGAAGTTGGGCATGCGGATC